>JBFXII010000027.1:0-12824 GCA_050176095.1 Desulfomonilaceae bacterium | reverse complement strand
GCCATCGGGAGAGATTGATTTCCGTTTAGAGAAGTGGGTTCCCGAGGAAGATTTGGGATATTACTCTCACAATGGCAATGGTTCAAACGGTGACTTACGTTGGCGTGTGGCGCCTTACTACAAGGTCTATAAGGCTGATGGGACAGAGTTGATGGACACAACGGATTGGAATCATGTCCGAGAATTTTTGCAGGCGGTATTAGGGGAAGACATGGTTTCAAGTGATTTTCAAATTTAGAAACCTGGTTGCAGGAGAGCGGCTTGATTTTGGGGGAGAGGGTACCTTTGTGCGCCTTTTTTGTGCCCTTAAAATAATTCTAGGCATTAGCGAGGTATTGAATTGAAGGAGTTCATTGATTATGTGATCAACAAAGATCCCGGGGAGAAGGAATTCCATCAGGCGGTTTCAGAAGTTCTTGAGTCTGTGAAGCCCGTCATGGATAGGAATCCGCGTTACAGGCAGACTAAAATCCTTGAGCGATTGATCGAACCTGAGAGAACCATTATCTTCCGTGTGCCATGGATTGATGATCAGGGTGATATTCAGGTCAATCGTGGCTTTCGCGTCCAGATGAACAGTTCTTTAGGGCCTTACAAAGGGGGAATCCGTTTTCACCCTTCGGTCAATCTGAACATTATGAAATTCCTTGCTTTTGAGCAGGTTTTCAAGAATGCGTTGACGACATTGCCGATGGGCGGAGGCAAGGGTGGATCCGACTTTGATCCCAAGGGGAAGTCTGACATGGAGGTCATGCGTTTTTGTCAAAGCTTCATGACGGAACTTTATCGACACATTGGGCCGGACACGGATGTGCCGGCGGGAGACATAGGGGTCGGAGCAAGGGAGATAGGTTATCTTTTTGGTCATTTCAAGAGAATTTCCAATCAGGTTACGGGTGTTCTTACAGGCAAGAACCTAAATTGGGGTGGAAGTCTTATTCGTCCTCAAGCCACGGGCTATGGGTGCGTTTATTTTGCAGCGGAGATTTTGGCTGCGCGTGGGGAGACTCTCGAAGGTAAGACCTGTCTGGTTTCAGGTTCTGGCAATGTGGCTCAGTATGCGTTGGAAAAATTGATTGAGATTGGAGCCAAACCTGTCACATTCAGCGATTCATCGGGATACATTTATGATGAAGAGGGCATAGACCGTGAGAAGCTAGACTTTATCATGGAACTCAAGCAGGTGAAACGTGGCAGAGTGTCAGAGTATGTGGCCAAATACCCACGGGCAGTCTACACTCCCACCAATCCGAATGGTGGTAGAGAATGGCCTTGGAATCATCAGGCGTATTGCGCATTTCCGTGCGCCACGCAAAACGAAATTGACGAGGCAGATGCCATAACGATGGTTCGAAACGGCGTCAAGCTGGTGAGTGAAGGGGCCAACATGCCGACTCGTCCGGAAGCTATCGCCGTGTTTCATGACAGTAACGTGTTGTTTGCTCCAGGTAAGGCTGCAAATGCCGGTGGAGTTGCGGTTAGTGGTCTGGAAATGGCTCAGAACAGCATGCGTTTGTCTTGGCCGAGAGAAGAAGTTGATCAGAGATTGAAGCAGATAATGAAAACCATTCACAGGACATGTGTCGACGCTTCCCATTCTTATGGCTTCAACGGTAACTACGTGACGGGCGCAAACATAGCCGGATTTACGAAAGTGGTCGACGCGATGCTAGACCAGGGGGTTATCTAGTTTTATCAACTAGCTATGAGCATTGGGATTGATGGGGTAAGATTGTGAATGATTTTACCCCACATTTTACGCCTACCCACAATTGCAAATTCCTACCGGAACCTAATTTTAATCAATCACTTTAATGAATGCTTGACAGGAGTTTGAGAGCACATTTGGGGACAAATTTTTGAAAAGCAATAATGGGTGTGGATCGGATTCGTTTCAGGGCGGAGACGTCGTATCCCGGGCCCTGAAACGAGGCAATTGTTTGAGTTTAATATCCTCTCTTGCGCAGATATAATTTTGTGAATTCTTCAACTATGGCGGGCACTATAGCCAACCCCAAGACTACCTGCCACTCAGTGAAACTTAGCGGATTAGTGTTGAATATTGGATTAAGGTGTGGGATTAAAACGGTCATTATCAGGAGGGCCAAGGAGAGCAGGACTGCCCAAACCAGGTACATGTTTGAAAAAACACCGATCTGGAACAACGAAAGTCTTTCCGATCTGACTGTGAATGCACGGAAGAGCTCACACATGGAAAGGGTGACAAACGCCATTGTTTCAGCAGTTCGGATATTGATTCCAGTCCAATCCTGGTTGACCAGGAAAAGGAAGGGATTTGCATCAGCTGGAATTGAATTGGTAGCCTGTAGAGTCCACAATAGTCCCAGAAAGAATGCTCCGAGCGTCACAGCAGTCTGAGCCACCGATTGGACCACAATACCCAGTCGCATAGGTCCGTGGATGATGGGTTCGGTTTTTGGTCGTGGGGGACGCATCATTACGTCCGGATCGCCTTTTTCCTTAGCCAGGGCCAAAGCGGGAGCGCCGTCGGTAACCATATTGAGCCACAACAATTGAATAGCTGTCAGTGGACTTGGAAGGGCGAACAGCGTGGGTATGAAAATGATCAGAATCTCGGCCACATTTGAAGACAACAAGAAGAAGACGAACTTACGTATATTGGCATAGATAATACGTCCCTGTTCTACGGCAGCGACAATACTTACGTAATTGTCGTCGGTCAGAACCATGTCTGCGGTTTCTTTGGCGACGTCTGTTCCGGTAATCCCCATTGCTATGCCGATATCAGAGCGTTTCAGGGCTGGAGCGTCATTGACTCCATCTCCCGTCATGGCTACGACTTCGCCCTTTTGTTTGAGGCCATCGACAATTCGCATCTTATGTTCGGGGTTAACTCGAGCGAACACATCTGTATTATCCAAGACCTTGATCAATCCGGTATCATCGAGTCTATCTAGCTCAGCGCCGGCGATGGCTTTTCGTCCGGGCTGTGTCAATCCGATGGATTTGCCTATCGCTTCGGCCGTGTCAGGGTAATCTCCGGTGATCATGATTGTTCGGATACCGGCCTGACGGGCTTTCTCGACTGCGGGAACGACTTCAGGGCGGGCCGGATCGATGATTCCGAAAAGTCCAATAAAAATTAAATCATGCTCAATGGTATCCGTTGTAACTTCCTGTGGAGGGGTCGTTTCAACTCTGTATGATACGGCCAGTACTCGCAGGGCATCCCGAGCCATGGATTCGTTTGCGGTGGAAATCTGGTTTCTAATTTCGTCCGTGAGCGTTCCGATGGTACCATCAACCTTTTGATATTGAGTGCAGAGTCCCATGATAACATCCGGAGCGCCTTTGCAAGTGGAGACATACAGATTTTCTCCCAGGTCGGAAAACCTTCTTATCAGGTTCATGCTATCGTCGGATTTGATGACGCTTTGAACTGTAGTCATGCGTTTGCGTTCGGAATCGAAGGGGATTTCACATATCCTGGGGAAGCATTTTTCGAGGCTGGATCGGTGAGCTCCGGCCTTAGCAGCCGCCACCACCAGAGCTCCTTCGGTAGGATCTCCAATTATTCGATAATCCGAGTTCTCGGTGATGTCTAGATATGCGTCGGAACACAGAACTACGGAGCGTAGCGCAGACAATGCTCCAGGATAATCGTTCAAATCCACTTCAGATCCATTAAGAGTGTATTTGCCTTGAGGAGCGTAACCTTCCCCGGTAATTGCGAAGGTGCAAGAGTCGACCCACAGTTTCACGGCTGTCATTTGATTCTGGGTTAGAGTTCCGGTTTTATCCGAACAAATGACGCTAGCAGATCCAAGAGTTTCAACTGCGGCCAATTTACGTATCAGGGCATGGCGCTTAATCATTTCGCGCATACCGAGCGCCAGGGTGATAGTCACAACGGCAGGCAGGCCTTCGGGAACGGCTGCGATGGCAAGGCTGACGGCAATCATGAAGAATTCAGTTAGTTCTGTGGAGAAGTGCGTCAAGTAGGCCAATAATCCGCCATCCGGGGCGGTGATCATGCTCAGTTTAGTCTGATTTACCAAAGCGACAACAAATACCATGGCGCAGATGATTAGCGCTCCATAGCCAAGTTGCCTACCTAATTGGTCAAGGCGTTCCTGAAGAGGCGTGGGCTCAGCCTCGAGGGTTTGGAGCATTTCTGCGATAAGACCCATCTGGGTATGCATTCCCGTGGCTACAACAATTCCACTTCCCCTACCGTATGTGATGAGGGTTCCCATGAAGGCTGTATTGTGTCGGTCACCCAAGGGAATGTCTTCCCCGAGAAAAACGTGAGCGTTTTTTTCCACGGGGACCGATTCTCCGGTCAAGGCTGCTTCCTCAATTCTTAAATTGACGGATTCTGACAGTCTGAGGTCTGCAGGAACATAATTGCCAGCTTCCAGAAGGACCAGATCCCCTGGGACAAGTTCAGAACTCGGAATAATCAGATGCTCACCACCACGAATTACCGTGGCGTTCGGAGCCGCCATTTTTTTGAGGGCGGCTAAAGCCTCCTCAGCCTTGGACTCCTGAATAACCCCGATGATTGCGTTGAGCAAAACAATCGCCATGATCACGATTGCTTCGATATAGTCCCCCAAGATAGCGGAAATTATGCTTGCCACGATGAGCATTATCACCAGGAAACTTGAGAACTGCTCTAGCAGCAATTTCCAGAATGGAGGCCGGGGCGCTTCCCTCAATTCGTTAGGGCCTATCTCACGGAGCCTTTGTTCAGCGATGGAAGGACTCAGTCCCGTTTGCAGGTGAGCTGACAATCTGTCTGCGACTGTCTGGGCCGATTGGCTATGCCAGGCTTCCTTTGGAGAATATGCTAGCGGTTTGTTTGTTGATTGAGCCATCTTTAAGTCCTCTAACGATCATCTAATAGCTGGATAGTGGAAAAAAACTCATTCATAAGCGAATCTACTGGGATATGGTTCCGCATTCAAAGGGCGCAATAAGTTCACCTAAGTGAATATTGGCACAGTCAAACATAAACGATATTTCATCTAAAAGTATCATAAATTAATAGTCATTTGCACAAAATTATAGGTAATTTTTTTATAAATGTTTCATATAAAAGAAATTTAATCTTATCTTAAAAAATCGGAAATGAGTAGAAATACACCGTTTCTAGGTCAAAAAAACCTCTGTTTAACGGTCCAAAGTTTGAGATTGATTTCCAGGTTCGATAACCGGAACGCGCCGTTATAAAAAGCAGCGAAAGAGAAAGGTAGGATAAACTGATGTAGAATATCGCGACACAAAATACAGCAATCGGATGTAGTATATGAAGAAGGATTTAATTTTTTTTCATGAAAAGACATCATCTTGCGATTGTTCATGCTAGGAGCTTTAGAAAATATAGGATACACTAACAGACAAACACTTCGGTACCTGCCAGTTACGCTTTTTCATAAGAAAGTCCTTTCCAAGCTTAGGTTTTCGTTTGGAGGCCTGATGAGAGTTGTTGCTGATTGTGTTCTTCGTGAGAAGATATTTGAGAGCGCTGTTTCATCTGTGTACAAGGCTTTTTGGCTTCGCGAAAACAAACCAGTCATATTAAAGATGTTGCGGAAAGAACGTCCTTCGAACCATGAGATTTTTGGTCTTAAATACGAATATGAAATAATTAGGTCGCTGGCGGACAGTCCCTGTGTGATAAGGACTTACGGATTGGAGCGGATTGAAGATGGTTTGGTGATGATTTTGGAGGATATATTCGGTGAGTCTCTGGATCGAATTATGGCGGCCGGTTCTTTTAGTCTGGAGCAAAAGCTGAAGATTTCAATTCGTCTGGTTGATTGTTTGAATCAGGTTCATTCATTGGGTGTAGCTCATCTGAATTTGAATCCCTCCAACGTGATAATGAACGCAGGATCTGGTTTGGTAAAGATCATAGATTTCGGGTTGGCTTCAAAGGCTGTTTTCGACGGGGGTGGGTCAAGAAATTTTTCGGTAATGGGTGGGAGATTGCCATACATATCTCCGGAGCAAACGGGCAGGCTTAATCTTAGTGTTGATTACAGAAGTGACTACTATTCGTTGGGAGTGACTCTTTACGAGCTATTTACCGGCAAGCCTCCATTTGATTCCGTTGATCCGCTAGAATTGGTCCATTCTCATATTGCCGTTAAACCGATTCCCCCATCTGAACTGAACCCTGCTATTTCAGGGGGATTGTCTGGCATTATTCTCAAGCTTCTTGAAAAGAATCCTGACAATCGTTATCAAAGCGCTTACGGGATAATCACGGACCTCAAGCTATGCTTGAGCATGCTTATGAAACGGGGGGTGATAGAGAATTTCAAGACAGGTTCCAAAGACAAGCCGGAGCGGCTAATCTTTTCATCACGCATTTATGGCAGACAGGATGAAACCGGCAAGATTCTGGACGCATTTGACAGGATACGTTCAGGTAATAAGGAGCTTGTGACTGTTTCGGGTAAGGCTGGGATTGGCAAGACTTCGCTTGTAAGTGGAGTCAAAGAGACAATTTCCAGTCGCATTGGTTACTTTGTTTCAGGAAAATTCGATCAACTTCATCGTGACATTTTGAACAATGCTGTATTATCTCCATTTCGAGAAATAGTTAGCCAGCTTCTATCGGAGAGTGAAGAGAGCCTTACCGAGTGGAGAATTCAGTTTTTAGAGGCTTTAGGGCCTAACTGTCAGATAATCATAGACATAATTCCTGAACTTGAAATGATAGTCGGTCCGCAGTCTCCGGTTCCGAAGTTGGAACCGATTGAATCTGAGAACCGATTTAAACTTGAGTTTCAGAACTTCTTGAGTGTTTTTTGCAGGTCGGAACATCCGATCACAATTTTCCTCGATGATGTTCAATGGGCGGATCTGTTTTCTTTAAAACTCCTGGAATTCATGCTGACGGATCCGGATACCAAATTTCTATTAGTCATAGTTTCATATCGTGATGAGGAGGTTGATTTTTCTCATCCGTTCGTCACAACCTCAGGTATTTTGGAAAAACATGAGATTACAATCAGTTCCATAGAGTTGGGACCTTTAGATTCCAAACAGACGACCGAGCTGGTAATTGATGCGCTCAGAACACATGGTGGTGGGGTGGAACAACTCGGTGAACTTATACACCGAAAAACTCAGGGAAATCCTTTTTTCATCAAAGAGTTCCTAAAGTCTATTTATGACGAAAAATTGATTCATTTTGACTATGCGTCCGGGTCGTGGGTCTGGGACTCAGCCGGAATAATAGGTAGGGATGTTTCAACGAATGTCGTGGCTTTGCTTGAGGAGCGCATCGGAAAACTTCCGGATTCATGCAGGACCTTGATTAAGGTAGCGGCTTGTATGGGTAACAGGTTTGATTTGCAGTCGCTGTGTTGGTTTTTGAATCAATCTGCGATCCTAGTTGCCAAGCAATTGGCGACGGCTATAGATGAGGGGCTTATCTATCCTGTCGATGATAACCACAGATTAATTGAGCTAGGTTTGATCGAGGGGATTGACGAGGCGTCAGTCCAATACAAATTTGCGCATGACCGGATTCAGCAGACCTCGTATTCACTTATTGCGGACCATGAGAAGAGTGAATTTCATAAACGTTTGGGGACAGTGATAAGCGAGAAGACTCCTCTCGAATCTCAGGAGGGACGACTATTTGAAATAGTGACCCATCTGAACCTGGCTGCGAGTCAGGCTGACCCAGCGGCCTATAGAAATTACCTTGCAAAGCTCAATCTAAGGGTTGGAAAGAAAGCCAAGGAATCCACTGCGAATCAGATCGCTCTATCGAGCTTTTGCAAGGGGATGGAGCTTCTTGGGGAGGACGGATGGTTCAACGATTATGAATTGATGCTTGAATTATGTACTCAAGCCACGGTTTCAGCTTTTCTGCTTACTAATTTCGATGAGATGAACAAACATGCCGCTGATGTAACCAAGCGCGGTCGAAACTTGATTGATAAGGTGAAGGTTTTTGAAATTCTCATTCAGGCTGATATAGCTCGGAACCAACGATATCAAGCTGTTAAAACAGCTCTGCCGGTGCTTCGTCTGCTAGGCCAAAAGTTCCCTGATAAACCTAATAAGGCTCATGTAATCATAGATTTGATGAAGACAAAGTTTGCTTTGTTCAATCGTAATTCTGAGTCACTCTTACAACTCGGGCAGATGGCTAACGAGGAAAAGCTGGCCACGATGAGAATTTTGCGCAGTGTCATTTCAGCCTCTTACACTGTTGCTACGGAATTTTTTGCATTGATGATTTGCAGGATGGTGAGGCTTTCGGTTCGTCATGGAATCGCTCCTCAGTCAGCTTTAGCCTATGCGGCTTATGCAATGGTGTTAATAGCGTCGCTCGAAGATATAGATTCAGGACTGAAATTTGGAGAGTTGGCGCTGCAGATGTGCAAGATGGAGATTTGCCGCGAGGACCAGACAAGAGTCACTTTTGTTTACTATGCATTCATAAAAACCCGTAATGCTTTGACTCGTGATGGTCTGGCGCCACTGCTTGATAATTACCGCTTGGGGCGTGAGATGGGAGATTTTGAGTACGCCTCATTAAGCGCAGCATTTTATTGTACTCATTCTTATGGAGCCGGCAGGGATTTGGTTGAGCTTGAAAGGGAGGTTTCAGGGTTAGCCAGATCGATCGGCAGGATGAAGCAGACGACGACACAGATGCTTGCAAATGTTTATCATCAAGAGATTCTGAACATGATGGAGCCGTCAGGTGATCCCTGCCTGTTGATTGGCAAAGTTTGTGATGAATCCTTGATGGTTTCTCAGCTATCTCAGACGAAAGAAAACTCGGTTCTCTGCGCCATTCATGTTCAGAAACTCAGACTTTGTTACAGTTTCAGGGACTACAAGGTGGCCTTGGAGAGTGCTGTAAAGGCTGAACATTATTTAGCAGGCGCCAAGGGATCCATGTTGGTCCCGATAGTTCTATTCTATGGATCTCTAGCTCGAATCGCAGTTGCAGAAGGAATGGAAGGGGCCGATCGTTCGCGAATGCTTAGACAGGTTTCCAAAGATCAGAAACAACTCAAGAAATGGGCGATTAAGGCGCCTATGAACTTCATGCACAAGTTTTTTTTGGTGGAAGCGGAGAGGTTCAGGATTTCCAATCAGTTTAGCCGAGCCATGGATTGTTTTGACCTGTCGATCAAGATGGCCGAAGAAAATCAATACATAAATGAAGAAGCCCTAGCTCATGAAAGGGCTGGGATGTTTTTGTTTTCTGTGAACAATGAAGTCCGGGGTAAATTCTATTTAGAGCAGGCTCTAGATTGTTATCTGAAGTGGGGCGCAACTGCTAAAGTCAAAGACTTGCGAAATAAATATCCGGACTATCTTAAAAGTCCTTCTGCTCCAATTCATGCCAGCCCTGGTGAATTTATCGATTCAGCAGAAGATCTAAACATAGATCTCACTGGGGTTATTAGAGCTTCTCAAAACATATCAGCCGAAATAGTGTTTGAGAAGCTACTGAAGAAACTTATGAAAATCGTTATCCAGGTAGGGGGCGCCGAGATGGGGCTTCTATTGATGGATGACGATGGCGCATGGGTAGTCAAGGCCACGGCATTCAGTCAACAGGATGATGAATCACCTTCCGGAAGTCTTTTCAATGTTGGGGGCTGTGATTTTTCCCCGGCGATAATCAATTATGTGTCCCGGACCAAAAAGCCTCTGATTCTCAACGACGCACGGGCAGACGGCAGATTCGCGAATGACGGGCATATAAAGCTCAGACACCTGAAGTCCGTGTGTTGTATCCCTGTTGTTCGAGGAGGAGAACTGACAGGCATCCTTTACATGGAAAACAATCAGGCCAAAGGCGTTTTTACATCCAGCAGGGTAGAGATGCTGGAGGTTTTAGCGACTCAGGCGGCCACCTCAATTCAGAATGCGACTCTTTACAAGAACCTTGACGAAACAGCGAAGAAGTATCAGTCACTATTTCAAAATGCTCAAGAAGCCATTTTTATAACAGACGGCCGGAAAATAAAATTCTGCAATCCCAAGACCTTCGAATTGACGGGTTACAGTTCGGTGGAACTTTACAATCGTGAGTTGACTGAGCTTGTTTTCCAGGATGACTTAGAAATCCTTCTTAATCAGCAGAACAAGAGCCTGCGGTCTCCATCCGAATCAAACATTTGTTCCTTCAGGGTAATCAGGAAGGATCAGGCAATCTTATGGGCTCAGAACAACTGTGTATTGATTGAGTGGGATGGTGAGCCGGCGATACTAAATTTTCTGACCGACATTACCGAAGTCAAGCTGGCCGCTGATCTTCATGTCAGGACTGAGAGGCTCAAGGCGATCGGGGAGTTAGCGTCGGGAGTGGCTCACAATTTTAACAACTTACTGCAAATATTGCTTGGAGAAGTTGAGCTGGCTTTAATCAACCTGGAATCTGGTAAATTGGTCAATACAAGTAAATCGTTGGACCAGATTCGCCATTCGATATTACTGGGCTCTGAAACTGTCAAGAGGTTACAAGGTTTTGCGGGAATAAGATCGTCTGATTCGCCTGGTTCTCGAAAGGTATTCGATTTGTCGCAATCTCTCATTCAGGCTTTTGAAATTACTCGCCCTCTGTGGAAAACAAATCTTGAAAGAAATGATATCTACGTGGATGCAAAATTTGATGTAGCTCCAAACTGTTATGTGGAAGGAAATGAGAGTGAAATTTTTGAAGTGTTGGTCAATCTCATAAAGAATGCCGTTGAGGCCATGCCTGAAGGGGGGATAATAGGGGGCTCCACATCTATCAACAGAAAAGAAGTAGTACTGAAAATACATGATTCGGGCAAAGGAATATCTGAATACGATATGACGAGGATGTTTGAGCCTTTCTGGTCGACCAAGGGTTCATCCGGAACTGGATTGGGTCTGGCCATAAGTCAAAAAATAATTTCCGACCATTCGGGTTCTATTTCAGTTAGAAGCCAGCTCGGAAGAGGGACTGAATTCACTATCTGTATGCCCCTGGTAAGCGAGGTTCCCGAGGAAAATATAATAGCGGTAGAGCAGGGGTCTCACAAAAACCTCCGAATTTTGGTAATTGATGATTCCAGGGCGATTGTTACATTGCTTGAGGATTTGTTAGCCGCCTTTGGACATGATGTCTTGGGGGCATGTTCGGGAGACGAAGGAATAGCTGTTTTTGTTGAGAATGAAGTAGACATGGTGATATGTGATTTGGGGATGCCTGACACTAATGGCTGGGAGGTTGGCAGAAGGATTATTTCCATCTGCCAGGAAAAGGGCATTCCGAAGACTCCTTTTGTCCTATTGACCGGTTGGGGGGGCCAGTCACTTGAAAGCGTTCGGCTCTCGGAATCAGGTGTCGATGGTGTCATGGAAAAACCAATCGATGCAAAAGGTCTTGCCAGGCTAATCCAGAAGATGTTTGAGGATGGGGAGGGGCCGTAATGGATCATTTGGCATCTTTAGACAAGTATTTCTGAATCCTGGAGAGTTCCACGGCGGATGTAAATTCCTTTGGCGCTTTGGGCGCCGGTCTTCCCAGAGCTTCATACTTGTAGGTTCCAGTTGGATTATATGGGAGGACTTCAATCCTTTTTTGCCCAAGTTTATCGAGCAAAAGCTTAACTTGGTTCAAGTTTTGATCAGTGTCATTGATTCCGGGTAATATTGGGAAGCGTGGTTGAATCCCGGAAGGGATCTTACCAATCAATTTTACAAGATTATCCAGGATTCTATTATTGGATTTTCCGCAATAACGTTCATGAAGCGCTCGATCGGCAAATTTGATATCGAAATAGATCATGTCGACATACGGTAATACAAGCGCCTCAAATTTCTCGTAATCAAAATATCCTGATGTTTCAATGATTATATGAATGCCTAATTGTTTGAGCCTTTTCATTAGCTTGTTGAGGTAATGCGGATAGAGAGCGCATTCACCCCCGGATAAGGTGACGCCACCGCTGGAATTTTGATAAAAGCTCAAATCTTTGGACAATAGTTCTGTAAGAGTTTCAACAGAATAATAGCGTCCGAACAGATGAAGGGCGCTAGATGGGCAAGCGTCGGAGCATTTACCGCAGTTGTTACATTTTGGTCTGATTATGGGATAGTCCAGATCGAAGTTGAGGGCCTGGTTGGGGCAAACCTCAATGCATGAGTGGCATTCTATACACTTGTCTTTAAAGAAGGCGATTTCGGGCCATGGTTTCTGAGTTTCGGGGTTGTGGCACAAAGAGCATTGCAGTCGACATCCTTTGAAGAAAACAACGCTTCTGATTCCAGGCCCATCGTGAAAACTGCACCTGGCCACATCGACAATTAATGGAAAAAGGGTTGTTCTGAATGATGAGGTGGGGCCGATCATGTATCAAACGGCTTTACGCCCAGGCGTTCGAAAATAAGGTCTTTCAAGAGGAAACCGAACTTGTACAAGTAATTGAGGTTTCCGAAAATCTGTGTTTCATTTGCCTGCATAGCTTCCACGATTCCATCTCCGCTTGATAACATCAATTTCCAAAAGGCGTTAACGTCACTGAAGACTATTTTGACATTCCAGGATTTGTCAGCTTCGGGTTCGACAAACATTCTTCCATTTACAAAACGGGCAGTGGCGTGAAGGCTATTGTCCTGAGAGGAAAAAACGAAGACTGCATTGAAGTTTTCGACATTTCTATAATAACCTTCGAGCTTTGGAACAAAAAAATTTTTTTCATGTGAATTTTCGATTACCCATGCCATGAATTCGAGAAATTTCTCAAGTGAAAGATCGAGAATGCTTTCGACCAACCACCTTTGGGCAGAGATGGATTTGCTCATCAAGACCTCGCTGTTAT
>JBFXII010000026.1:0-12845 GCA_050176095.1 Desulfomonilaceae bacterium | reverse complement strand
GAGTAACTGCTCTACAGCCACTTTAACTTTTGTTGATTTGGATGAAACATCCGTCAGATTGATTTGGGCAAACTTTCCGGACTGAGCCCAGGAATTCTCAGCGACCGATAAGCTCAATGCAAAAATGGAAAGCGCAATTAAAGAACCGAACATCATGCCTGTTTTTTTCATAAAATAATCCTTTCTGGAATGATCTGAGAGAAGATACTTCAAACTCGTTACATAGTCCATCAAGAAAAATTACTGCAATTTTTGCGCTCCACGCTAACACCTTTAGAACACTTTGTCATCGTGTCGCGCGCCTACAAGTGGTTGAATAAGAGAGCGACGCTGGAATTCACTTTCGGTCTTCTTTCTTTACGTGACATCTCGGATGATGCCCCCAAAAAACACACCTTCATCTGTTTTACAAGTTGATATGGAAAGCTCAATGGGAAACTCATGACCATCTTTGTGAAGGCCAAATAGTTCCAAGAGCATTCCTATAACTTTCGTTTGGCCTGTTTTCAAGTATCTCCGAATTCCCGACAAGTGAAGACTTCGGAACCTCTCCGGCATGATCTCTACAAGATTCATTCTTGAGGCTTCTTCTTCTGAGTAGCCAAAACACTTTTCTGCGGCTTTATTCCAAAATACGATTTCACCATTTTCATCAACAATTATAATGGCTTCAAAGGCTGATAAGGCCACAGACTTAAATTGCAAATTGTATTTAGCGCTCATCTATGCTTCACGAATTTCTTTCAGGTTAAAATTTGCAAAATGGGCCAAATGAAGTTTTTGAGTTAAATCTTATCATATCAGTTGCTTGATGCCGACATCTTGGTTTAAACAATCGGTGACGGAATTCTGAAAGGTTCGAATATGTGCTTTTAAGTTCAGAAAAACTTGGAGACAAAATCAAATGAAACTTTCGCGACTTATTCTTTTTACAAATCTGATCGCCTTGTTATGCTTGAATACCAATGGATTTGCCGATTTCGGTTTGGCTGAAAACTCTTTGTCTGAATACAGGGCAATTCGCTATGAGAACATCTATACTAAAGTTCCGACTACAGGAAAACTTGTTTCTATAAAGATAGCCGACGATGGTGTCATTTACTATATTTGCCGAGAAAAGAATTCTTACGCGATTTATCATCTGGAAATAAGGCCAATGGAAAATTTCAAGGACAAAATGGAACAAGATTCAAAAGATAAAACAAAAAAATGGGAGAAAATTCATCCAGACGAATTGTTGCTCACAAAAGATCGCCACGATTATGAAGTAAAAAAAAGGCTAAAAAAATATAGTGAGGCTGTCTGGATCAGAAACGAAATAGTAATTGATTCCAGACAATAGTTTAATTCAATTTTATTCGCAACACCTAGACCAGTCCAGCCATTCATATGCTTCGACTGGTGGGATTGGTTTATTATCCCATAAAATCTTTACAAGTTCCAAACTGTCACTTTTTTGTGAAGATTTAATGGCCCAGCGATTGTTCTCAATGCCATGGCTTTAAGTTGCCATTTTACCTCACCGCCTTACCAAATTCGGTTTCGCCTAAAAAAATATATAAGCCAATTTTATCTAATCTATTCAACTCAAAACGTTGTGATAATGAAAAATATTTGGTCAACGTGACGAATATTTCTCGAGATATTTTTTTACACTGACTTTTTCTCTTGTGCGATCAGAACTCATATATCTTATTTTCCCAAAGACTGGTCTTTCCGGCCCCCATGGACGGTCATAACGACCTAGTATCCAAAAAATTCCAGAATACGAATTGGGATTTCGTCCGTCTAAGGCATATTTGTTATTAAGTTCGACCATTATTTCTAATGCCGTTTTGGGATCTTTCGACCATTCCAGTATCTTTTTGCCCCATAACATCCTTAGATAGTTGTGTATTCTGCCTTCTCTAGCAAGTTCTGTCTGAGCCGCGTTCCAAAGGCTATCGTGAGTCTGGGCTTTTTCAAATTCTTCAAGATCATAAATATATTGACGATAATCAGTTCGATGCGCCTCAAGGGTTTTCAACGCCCATTCCGGCAGCGATTCATAGTGGTCATAATTCTCCTGAACAGCACACATATTGTAGCCAAGCTCCCTCCAGGTTATAAGCTCATCAAGAAAAGATTCTGCATTGGAACTAACGCCCCACCAACCTGAACGTTTTCCAATAGCCTTTGTTCCCAACTGCTCAGGTGTCCACTTTTCCTGTTCCATGACAGACCAAAAGACTTCATGAACAGAAATATGACCCCAATGTAAGTAACTCGACAGACCACTCGCTATATTCAAGTCGGGAACATTTCTTAATTCACCGTAAGATGCCAACTTTTCCGTCAGGAATTCCTCCATAACTTGTTGTGCGCTTTCATGTCCTCCAACCGATTTGGTCTTTTTAATTCCGTGGCTTATAGGTAATTTTTCGATTTCCACCGGGTTAGATGTAAGAAGTGAATCTGAAGCGGGCGGCCATTTAAGCTCTATGGATTTTGTAATACCGGGGCTTTTGAATCTAGGGTACTCTTTTAAGGGGTTGGCCTGAGGTTTCTCCAATATAATATTTGGTAAAACATTTTGTATGAATCGCCTCAATGAATATGCCGACGGATAAGCGTTTTGATATGAACTGAGTGGCACAAGTCCGTTGGAATCAACCTTTTCGAGTAATACTTTGGATTTTTTGGAGGCGGATTCGATCATCCGCGGTAAGAAAAAACAGGGAAAGTGGTCAGTGATAATTACGCAGGCTTTTTTTGAGAGTTCTTCGATCAGTCCTTTTCCCTGTCCAGCGTATTTTTCCACAAATGGATAATATTTTATTCCTGCTTCCTCAAAGGCTCGCTTGTTAGCTCTCATTCCATCCAGAACAAATCCGTGAAACCTCTCGCAAGCCCATTTATGGTCACATCTGAGAGCCTCCAGAACCAACAACGGTTTCCCGAGGTCTTCAGACCATTCCAAAGCTCGGTCTAAACTGAAATTCCAAGCTGGTCGCCTGTTTGCAATCATCCAGTAAAGCACAAATTCACCATTTAGATTCTCTGAAAGATTATTGGTTTTCACAATTCTGGATTTGGGTGTTCTGCTCATTATAGACTCCTGCTGAATGCTAAACTCAGACATTTATCATAAACATATGTCAATGTCCCAAA
This sequence comes from Desulfomonilaceae bacterium, assembly GCA_050176095.1. Classification (GTDB taxonomy): domain Bacteria; phylum Desulfobacterota; class Desulfomonilia; order Desulfomonilales; family Desulfomonilaceae; genus CAITZA01. The sequence goes on along the minus strand of JBFXII010000026.1, from coordinate 9,695 downwards.
TCTGATGGAATTATTGTCCTTTTTATATTACACCCTCAATGCATTTATTATCTCATGGAGTAATTTACGGTCATGAACAAACCATTGTTTGTTGTTTTCGAGGGCATAGACGGAGCAGGAAAATCGACTCAAGCTAAACGTCTTGCTAGCTACCTGATCTCAAAGTCAATTCCAGTCCTGTTGACAGCCGAACCCTCTGACAGTCCCGACGGATTAAAGATTAGATCGTTGGGTACCAGACTAGAACCCGAGCTTGAATCCGAACTGTTTGAGAAAGACCGGCATCATCATGTCGAAAATGTCATTTTACCGGCTCTATCGGAGTCAAAATTCGTAATATGTGACCGTTATGTCTATTCGTCAGTAGCCTATCAGGGAGCACGTGGACTTTGCCCTCAAGAAATCTTGAAAAGAAATTTTAGCTTTGCCCCTCGACCTAATGTGGTTTTCCTTATCGAAATACCTGTCAACCTCGCCATCGAACGGATCAGGAAAAATCGTGGAGACACCTTGTCTGCTTTTGAAAAAATCGAGAGCCTCAAAGAAGTAGACAAAATTTATAAAAGCCTTGTTGAAAGGGAAATTGTCAGAATAGACGGTAAGCTGGATGAGGATGTCATAAGCCAGATAATTATCGAGATAGTGAAAACTCTATTTAACAAAGCCCCCATGTAATACGTCACTAACTTTCAACATCATGGCTGAGCGCATCAGAATTTTACAGGAGTTCACAAATTGCCGATGAGCTATTCGGGTTGCAATACTGCTTATAAGGCGATATACCGATAGCGCAAAAAAGTTAAGGGGAGATCGATTTGCTCCTTCGTTGAGTCTTGAGCAACATTAATCAATTTTAGAATCTGCAAGCCTATCTTTTTCAGGAGTCGAGCATGAGTAGAGCGATGAGAAATGCGGCGTTTCTACTATCTTTGAGTGGCTTACTCTTGTTTGGAGCATGCTCAGAGCCGCCCAAACCTACAGTCCAACCCCCTTCGGTAACTATAGTTATTCCTGAAGAGAAAGAAGTTATTGACTTCCTTGAATATACAGGAAACACTGCGGCAATAGAAACTGTAGATATACGAGCTAGGGTTGCCGGATTTCTTACCGAAATCAATTTTACGCCAATGGCGCGGGTGAAAGCAGGTGACTTGCTCTTTGTTATAGACCCTCGTCAATATAAAGCTGCGGTGAAACAGGCTCAAGGTCAGGTAGAAGCAAAAGAGTCAGCTTACAAAATCGCCAAAATTGATGAGGACACGGCACGATCGCTCGAAACTAAAGAAGCTGTAAGTTGGCTCAAATGGCAGCAAGCTGTAGCCAGATCCGGACAGGCCAAAGGAGAATTAGAAGTGGCCCAGGCTCAACTTGAAAATGCAAAACTAAACCTGGAATTCACTCAAGTCACTACTCCTATCAACGGGCGAGTTAGTCGTAATCTGGTCGATATCGGCAACCTCGTAGGAGCTGTAGAAAAAACCCTCTTAACAACCGTAGTAAATGATGAAAAACTCTACGCTTATTTTAATGTTAATGAACGTGATCTTTTACTTCTCAAAAGAATCCATGCCGGCGCAGGCAATCAGAATGTCAAAGACAAAAAAATACCCATCACTTTAGGGTTGGCTGACGAAAAGGATTTTCCACATCATGGAAGTCTTGACTTTGCCGATGTCAAAATGAATCCTGAAACAGGAACCATCCAGTGTAGAGCCATATTCGAAAACCCCGATGGCTTTCTGCTTCCTGGTATGTTTGCTCGATTGCGCATTCCGATTCAAAAACGAAAAGTGCTTCTGATTCCAGATACGGCTATTTTGTTCGACCAAGCCGGCAAATATGTCTTGGTTGTGGATGACAAAAACGAAGTTCAACCACCCAAACGTGTAAAGACAGGCCGCGAACAGGATGGAATGATGGTTATCCAAGAAGGATTGACCACCCAGGATAGGGTCATCTCGACCGGAACACTTCGTGTACGACCTGGTATAAAAGTCCGTCCAATTGATACTCAGGCAGAAAAAATTCCCTCCATACCCCAAACTTCGCCCGATAAGAAATAGGGAGGACTAAAAAATGTTCGCCCGATTTTTTGTCAATCGCCCAGTCTTCGCATCCGTGCTCTCCATTCTCATAATGGTCGCTGGCGCAGTTGCCATCATGGCTCTGCCTGTGGCGCAATTTCCCGAAATAACTCCTCCGATGGTACAGGTCACCGCATCATACCCCGGAGCAAGCCCTCAGGTCGTGGCAGATACCGTCGCAGCTCCCATAGAGCAGCAGGTCAACGGAGTTGACAAAATGATCTACATGCAGAGCACGAGCGCGCGTGATGGATCATACACTCTAAAAATAACTTTTGAGCTAGGCACCGATGTAGACATGGCTACTGTGCTTGTCCAGAACCGAGTGGCCTGGGCCATGTCCAAACTCCCGGAGGAAGTTCAACGCCAGGGAGTCATCACTAAAAAGACCTCTACATCTTTTGTAACAATTCTCTCACTATACTCTCCTCAGGGAACATATGGCGACCTCGAACTAACCAACTACGTTACAACAGTCATCAAAGATCAAATCAGTAGGCTCACCGGCGTTGGAGATGTCAACGTTTACCCATCAAAAGACTATGGAATGCGCATATGGCTTGATCCCGACAAGATGGAGCACAACAATTTAACCATCAACGAGGTTGTTAGTTCCCTAAAGAGCCAAAATGTTCAGGTAACAGCCGGTAGAATTGGTCAGGAACCAGCGCCCATCGGTCAAACATTCGATTTCAATATTAACACCCTTGGTCGTCTTGTCGATCCAACCCAGTTCGAAGACATTATCGTCAAAACTGGACAGGGGGGAAGTATTGTCAGGATTAAAGACATAGTTAGGGTGGAGCTAGGGGCAAAAAGTTATGATACCAAATCCTACTACAAGGGGCTCCCATCAGCCACAATAATAGTGTACCAATCGCCTGGCTCTAACGCTCTGGCAGTCGCTGATTCGGTGCGTCACTTAATGACCGATTTGAAAAAGAGTTTCCCGCCCGACATGGATTACCAAGTAGTATACGATACTTCAGATTTTGTTCGGGCCTCAATACATGAAGTCATATTAACACTCATCATCGCTTTCATCCTGGTTTTCATCGTTGTCTTCGTGTTCCTTCAAGATTGGCGCGCCACCCTTGTTCCAGCAACAACCATCCCTGTAACAATCATCGGTACCTTCGCAATAATGTACATGTTGGGTTTCTCAATCAACATGTTAACCTTGTTCGGACTAATCCTGGCCATCGGTATAGTCGTAGATGATGCAATCGTCGTTGTGGAAAATGTCGATCGAAACATGATCGAACATAACTTGAATTCTAAAGACGCTTCGATAAGAGCTATGGATGAAATAACCGGAGCCATTATAGGAATTACTCTCGTCCTGATGGCCGTATTTGTCCCGGCTTCATTTATGGGGGGCATCTCAGGTCAACTTTATCGTCAATTCTCCTTGACAATAGCATTTACAACCCTGCTGAGCGCCGTAAACGCGATGACGCTAAAACCGGTGCAGTGTTCATTATGGTTGAGACCACGCCACGCTCAAAAAAATGCCTTTCTCAGATATTTCGATTCGGTCTTCAATAAAATGACTGCCATTTATACCCGGCTTATTGAGCTGATGGTTCGCAGAATTCCAGTGATGTTATGCGTGTGGCTTGCCGCCGTTGGTTTGACCTATTACACTTTTTCTAAGGTGCCCACCGGCTTCCTACCCCAGGAAGACGACGGGCTGATAATGATCAATTTCCAACTCCCTGATGGCGCCTCACTACAGAGAACCGACTCGGTCGCTCAAAAAATTTCAAATATTCTGGAAAATACAAAAGGTGTGAGTGATTTTTCAGTGACGCCAGGAAGTTCAATCCTCGACGGCATGGGCCCTAACCTCGGGTTGGGTTTCGCATCTTTGACGCCGTGGGACAAACGATTAAAAGAAGGCAGATCAAAAGCAGTAATAATGAACGAACTTGCAATGAAGTTCGCTCAAATTCCGGAAGCAATAGTCTTTCCATTTTCGAGACCCCCTATTTCCGGTTTGGGGGTCAGCGGAGGGTTCGAATTATGGTTGGAAGATAGAGGAGGCATTGGTATGCAGGCTATGGCTAAAGTAGCTCAAGACCTTGCATCCGCGGCTAATTCCGATCCACACCTGAAACAGGTCAATATGACATTCCGGGTTGAAACTCCTGGAATTTTTGCAGATATTGATCGTGTCAAGGCCATGTCACTAAAAGTGCCTTTGCAATCAGTCTTCGACACCCTTCAAGCATTCCTTGGTTCAACTTATATTAATGATTTCAACCAGTTTGGGAGAACATGGCAGGTTATGGCCCAGGCCGACTCCAGATTTCGAGCGAAACCGGAAGACATACAAAGATTGCAGGTGCGAAACCTCTCTGGCGAAATGGTGCCTCTTGGAACACTTCTGAAAGCTGACTATTCTGTCGGGCCGATGAGGATCGATCGATATAACATGTTTCCGGCAATTAGATTGATTGGCGAACCTCAGCAAGGTATTAGTTCAGGGCAAGCCCTAAGAGCTATGGAAAATCTCGCCAATCAGATACTCCCGCCCGGAATGAGCTATGAATGGACTGGAATGGCATATCAGGAGCAAAGAGTCAGCGGACAAATTTTTATGGTTTTTGGTCTGGCCGTGCTGATAGTAGTCCTGATTCTTGCGGCTCAATACGAGAGTTGGGTTGATCCCATTGCAGTAGTTACCGTAGTTCCGCTTGCTGTCTTGGGGGCCGTAATTGGGCTGACACTCAGAGGAATGGATAACAACCTCTATACTCAGGTTGGACTTGTGTTGCTTGTTGGATTGTCGTCCAAAAACGCTATCTTGGTGGTCGAATTTGCCAGGGAACAACAAGCCCTCGGCAAGCCCCTCCTTGATGCTGCTGTGGCAGGAGCAAAATTGAGATTTCGCGCAATACTCATGACCTCACTTGCGTTCATTGTGGGAGTCTTCCCGCTCGTTATTGCTACTGGGGCCGGCGCTGCAAGCAGACAGGCTGTAGGAACCGCAGTCTGTTTCGGCATGCTCGGAGTAACCATTTTGGGTGTGTTTTTTACACCGGCCTTATATGTAGCCTTGCAACCAGTGAAAGCCTATTTTGACAGCAGAACCGCGGAAAGACTGGCATCAAACGTCAAACCGTGACCTTGAATTTTCTGGAATTAGACTCGGAATTGCAAAATATTCAGGCGACTTGGAAATTAATCGATTTGTTTTGAGATAATTTAAATTTGAGGTTTGTGCCTTATGTGTTAATCTTAGAATTCTACGTATTTTTGTGAGAGAATGTTTTTACGAGATTGAGATCCATCTGAAACTAGAGCGCCACTTAAAAATTTTTTTGAGACGTTTTTCACTGTGGTCAAAATGCCGTTGAACTCCAGTGGAAGATAACTTGAACGTTATTCACAAAGGAGTATCACTGATGAGTGAAGCTGTAGAATCGTGTGTTAAAGCTGCAAGAGGACCACTCTCCGCAACTAAAACCGATACCGATCAATTAAACAGTGAATCAAAAGGCAGTCAGGGGAGTGCTAAGATGCTAGCAAGAGTTGGAAAAATCGCTCCAGATTTTGAGGCGTCAGCTTATTTGAGTGGAACCTTCAGAAACATCACCCTATCGGAATTCAAAGGAAAATGGGTTGTATTATGCTTTTACCCGGGAGATTTTACCTTTGTCTGACCGACCGAAATTGCGACAGTTGCCGCAAAACATGATGAACTTGCCAAGTTAAATGTTACCGTTATGGCGCTCAGCACTGACAGCCGCTTTTCACACAAGATTTGGGATGAAGAAGAACTATCAAAGATGGCTCCCAAGGGGATACCGTTTGCTCTAGTTTCTGACGCGGGTGGCCGCATCGGGGAGGTTTACGGGGTTTATGATGAAGAAGCAGGCGTTGATATTAGAGGAAGGTTTCTCATCGATCCTGATGGCGTCATTCAGGCCATGGAGGTCATGACTCCGCCAGTAGGCAGAAACTTTTCAGAGCTGGTCAGACAGGTCATGGCTTTCCAGCATGTAAGAGCGACCAACGAGGCTACCCCGGCAGGTTGGCGCCCCGGTGACCCAACTCTCAAACCGAGTCCTGAATTGGTTGGAAAAGTCTGGAAGGAATGGAAAGTAAAGGAATAAGTTTCTCCTTTCATTCAAAATTGATTGGTCTTCCAACGACAATTGCTTGACAAATAAATCACTAACCTTCCTATTACGATTTGGTCGAGTTGCAAACTTCTTTAATTATTTGGAGGAAGCCACGTCAGATGTTAGTGTCTGAAGTGGCTTCCTCCAATAATGCCTGTTGCGATTTACCCTTCACGTCTAAAATTATTTCATGGTGTTAATTACACAGGCGCAGAAAAATAAACCCTAAGGTATATTTTGCATTATTCTTGTGAATGCTAATGAAGATTGAGATAATTTGGAAGTGTAATTGATGAGGTTGTCTGATTTGTGCTGGCGGAGAGAGAGGGATTCGAACCCTCGGAACACCTTGTGGGCATTCACGCGATTTCCAGTCGCGCCCCTTCGGCCACTCGGGCATCTCTCCGCGTAGCTTAACTTTATGATAATAGACTATATCATTAACGCTGGTCAAGGAGATTTCTTGTTGACTGTTAATTCCGAAGAAAGTTTCAAATCCGCTTTTGTGGCAGTGATTGGCAAGCCTAATGTTGGCAAATCCACTCTTGTTAACAGATTGTTAGATCAGGATTTAGCGGTGGTTTCACCAAAACCTCAGACGACGAGGAACAGGATATCGGCAATAATGAACTATCCAAGCGCCCAGATAGTATTCTATGATACCCCTGGATTTCATGAATCAACTAGCGCCCTCAATCAATCCCTTGTTTCAGCCGCAAAGAAAGCCGCGATAGACGCAGATTTGATATTGTTTGTAACCACGGCTCAAAGCGCCACATCAGACGAAGACCATCAATTGTTTGAATTTCTAAGGGGCTGCAAAAAACCTGTCGTTGTAGCCATTAACAAAATTGATTTGCTCACGAAATCCAAAAAAAAATCTGTCACTCATGTCTATAAGAACTTGAAATTCGCTAAGCACCTGGAGCCGATCAGCGCATTGACCGGTGAAGGAATGGAGCGCCTCACAGAAAAAATAATTGCTTTGGCCCCTGAGGGAACTCAATTCTATGCCGAGGATTACATAAGTGATTTACCGGAGAGATTTTTCGTGGCTGAATTTATCCGTGAGCAAATTATTAACCTTACATCCCAGGAAATTCCTTACAAGAGCGCTGTAATTATAGAAAAGTATGTTGAAAACCCTGGCCGAATTATCATACATGCAGATATTCATGTTGAACGCGAAAGCCAAAAAAAAATTTTAATCGGACACCATGGCTCAATGATCAAAAATATTGGTATCGGAGCTCGTAAGAAGATTGAGGAATTTCTGAATTGTCCCGTCCATTTGGAACTCTACATAAAGGTGACTCCAAAATGGACTTCTTCTCCATCAAAGATAAGGGACTTCGGTTACTAATGATGCTCTCGGTAACAAAAAGAATTGTCATTCAACATTAGTTGGTGTCTCTTATCATTAGGCTTTAGATAATTACATACATCCTGTCTGCCAGGGCTTTGAAAGATTTAGGGGCATCTACATCAACATCGGCCATCAAGGATCGAGCTATCCTTAGTAAACAAATCTGGGCTTCGCTCAAGTCAAATTCGATGTCTAAGTTGTCGGCCATGTTCAAATATTGGTTGATTTCACCCGTGATGACAGAATCTGCTGGATTCGCAGCCAGCTTCTGGACTAACTCATGAATATTTCGGGCAAACATTTCACTGGCCGCCCTCGTATCCAGTTCGATTTTCCAGTAATGCGTGTCGGACAAAACCCTCTCAAGCTGGTCTGGAAATATACCTCGCGAAAGCTTCTCAAGCTCAATCATAAATTCCCTGTTAAGCACAAATCTCGCTGCCGCTCTGAATGTGTCCGGCAGACTAACTCCGTAATTGATTATTAAACGAGCCAAGTCTTCATTTTTCTTGAAAAAAGTCCCAAATATGGTCGCCTGCTCCCTGAACAAGGCTCTAGTCACTATCTTGAGAACCTTATCTCGTTGGTCTGTGAAAAGATCCTTGAAGGCAAAATAGTGCTTGGGGAAATACTTATCCAGTTTTCTAATCAACTCTGTAGATGAATTTTTGTGGAATGTCTGGATTAGATCTTGCTTGGCTTCTTCATATTTGATCTGAGTTTTTCGGGTGTCATCAATAGAGCATCTTAAATCAAGAGCCCCCAGATACAACACAGAAAAAATGTATTCTCTCTTCTCGAGTGTGATCAGACTCTCCACAGCAACCTTTCCAAAGAGCAAGACCCGCTCGGAAAATTCTTGTCGTGTAAAATCAGTCATCCGAATGCCGTAACAGTAAAGTCTGTTTTCCGGTAAGACTTTTTCGTAGAGAGAAGTTATGACTTCATGGGCTGCCACCTGAGACAAGCCTATAATTAGAGGAAATATTTTTTCCTTGAATATCTGATCACCGTATTTCTGAGGTTTAACGTTGCTCTTGGCAGGCGCTAATTCACGCAGAAATTCACTCATTAGGCCCGCTTCGAACCTGAAAGCCAATTGAAGAGCACGTGCAGCGTAACCAAGTATCTGCAGCGTTTCAATACCGGTCAAATCATCAAAGAACCAACCACAACTTGTATACATAAGCATCCGGTTTCGCTGCATTTCGAGTAAATAAAGCGCTTCTACAACCTCGTCTTGGTCCAGCTCACGTCCCGCATGCTCTTCAACAAATTTTTGAGCACTTTCATGACCTTTCAGGATTACTGAAATGTAATCGTTTCGAGCCTTCCATGGGTGTTTGAACAGCCTTGAGCTATTTTTTTCAAATATGGCGTCCAATTGTTCTCTAAGCGTGTCCAGTGAATGTCGTAAAGGCCCCCGCCACGATTGATTCCAGCCTTCTCTATGAGAAGTGGAACACCCGCAGTCTGACATCCACCTCCCCAAACCGTGAGCGCAACTCCACGCAGTGTTTTGAAGTATTTCAACTTGGGCCACAGGAGGATATTCTTCCAGGAATTGGCCGTAATTAGTAAGCTCCACACCGGGATCCTTTAAGAACAGTTGGATTGCATAAGCCAGTGCCATTTCACCGAATCTGTGATGATGTCCGTAGGATTCCCCGTCAGTCGCTATATGCACGAGCTGATGCCATTTCCGATCTGGTGAGAATGCGCTTACCAGTCGGTTCTTAAATTCATCGCCACTATTGAGCAAACCTTCGAAGGCGATTGCTTGAGATATTGGACCATCGTAAAAAAATACGGCTATCTGTTTTCCTCTAGGCAGTTCGCATATATACGGTCTTGATGGATCGATAGGATGAGAATTTATTTCAACCCAGTTTGAATTGGTCGAATCCCTGAAACGACCAGCCTGGCTTGGAGCTAAAATGGTAAATTTGATGCCATTGTCAACCATAATCTCAAGCGTTTCACTGTCTACAGCCGTTTCTGGAAGCCATAAACCCTCAGGGTCTCTTTTAAATCTAGACCGGAAGTCTTTTAAACCCCAAATGATCTGTGTTTCTTTATCTCGCCAGTTCGCCAATGGCATAATCATATGATTGT
>JBFXII010000025.1:0-13050 GCA_050176095.1 Desulfomonilaceae bacterium | reverse complement strand
ATACGGTTTCAATGCAGCCTTACTAACAGGATCGAATACTAATCTCAGTCCTTATGACAGGGTCATAGGCCGGATAGAAAAAGTCAATCCGAGGGCGGACCGCTTGACCATGACACTCGTGAGGCTATTGTGATCAAAGACGAGATTTTTGCGCATGCTCAGATTAAGGCAGCGCCCTATTGGATAAAAATGTAAATGTAATTAGAACATAACTATTTTCAAATGAGCATGGATAGGGATTTGCGGTTTCATGACAGAAGAAAAAAATTTGTACAAATCATTGCCAGCCTTTCAAGAAAAACTCATTGAAGTATTTTCGAACAGACCGAAGAACAAATTGTCCTCACAAGGGTTGATAACTGCTGCGGTCCTCGTGCCACTTTTCGAGAAGAATGGTTTTCCCCATATCCTGCTCACCAAGAGATCAGACCATGTAGAGCACCATAGAGGTGAAATTTCCTTTCCTGGTGGCAAAGTTGATCCTTCTGACCGAGACGCTGAACACTGTGCTCTTCGGGAAACCTCAGAAGAGGTCGGTATTAAGATTGAGGATGTCCAGGTCTTGGGCGAGCTTGATGATTTCTATACTGTCGCCACAAAATTTCTAGTATCACCGTTTGTAGGCGTCATACCATATCCCTATGAGTTCCGAACCAGCGAACGTGAAATTGCTGGATTGTTAGCTGTTCCACTGGAGGTCTTCTTTAATCCCGATCGACGTTCCGAGGACATCTGGATAGTTACAGGCGAACCCATTCAGGTAATTTCATACAAATGGAATGGACACAACATATGGGGCGCTACTGCCAGAATACTCAAACACATGGTAGAATTGGTCCAGAGTTGAATTATCAATATTACAGAAGCGCTAACCCACATCAATACATTGCAATTTGTTGACTAACAATCGGGCTTGAAACAATAGCGCTCATAAAAGAGCTAAAACTGCTCATTCGAAAAAGTGGATTTTGGATAAGGAGTATAATCATGCAGAAAAGTGAGGCGTACCCACAAGATTTTAAGGAATGCATAGAGTTTCATGGTCATGTCTGCCCGGGGTTAGCAATCGGCTACGCCGCCGTAAAAGCCGGTAAAAATGCACTAAACTTGAAAGCCTCTGAAGACGAAGAAATAGTTGCTGTAGTGGAAAATGATTCATGCGCGGTAGACGCTGTTCAGGAACTTCTAGGATGTACTTTCGGAAAGGGAAATCTAATCTTTCGAGATTGGGGTAAACAGGTATACACATTTTTTGACAGAAATACGGGAAAAGCCGTGAGGGTAGCTCTAAAAGGTGAAACGCCTCTACGTTCGGAAATGAGAAAATTGCGGGAGAAAATCGATTCAAATATGGCTACGCCGGAAGAAATTGCTGAATTCAAACGGCTTAGGAACAAGTCTATTAATCTGCTGATCAATTCAGACCCAGCCGATATTTTTGAAATTAAGGAAATAGATTCAAAAGCTCCAGCTGAAGCGCAAATAGTTCAGACTAGAGCCTGTTCAATTTGCGGGGAACATACTATGGTCAATCGAATGGTGAGGAGGGGAAACGACTTGATATGTAAACAGTGCGCAGGCGAAATCAGTTAGTTTTTCGAGGCGTTTACATGAAAATATCAGAAAACCTGTTCATTTATTTGTGGTCAAATCCTAGGGAAAACAACTGCAACTCAGTGGTCATCGACGGTAAAGTCCCTTTTCTAATTGATCCAGGGCTTAATAGATATGTCAGCCATCTGTTTGATAGGATGGCCCAAGATGGATTTGATTCAGGTAAATTAAAACTCATAATCTGCACTCACGCTCACCCTGATCATCTCGAGGGAGCCTTGACCCTAAAGAACGCCGGGGTCAAGCTTGCCATGTCCCAAGAGGAAGAGCGCTACATTCATGACGTAGGGGCCGCCTGGTATACCGGACAAGGAAAAGAAATGCCCCCCATTCAGCTGAACTTCCATTTAAAAAACGGAAATCTGGTCCTCGGAAAACACGAGTTCGAAGTCATCATGACTCCAGGGCATAGTCCAGGAGGACTTGCCTTATATTGGCCCCGCCACAAAATACTTTTTACAGGTGATACCATCTTCCTGAAAAGCGTAGGCCGAGTTGATCTACCAGGAGGCAATGCTAAACTTCTTAAAAAAAGTGTCGATGAGCTATCAAAGCTCAAGATAGAATTGTTAATTCCAGGACACGGACCCGCAGTGCAGGGCGCGTCAAACGTTAGGGCTAATTTTGATTTCATTAAAAAGATGCTCGTAAATGTCCATTAACCATGTTCAAAAATTCGGCGCCATGAGTAATTTTTTATACGCCACCATAACCCATGATTTCAACATGTTATCAACTTTAAAAATTCATGTTCAAATTTTTGAACAAAAATGAGATTGGCGCTCTCCTTGCGAAAATTTCAAAACCCCATTTCCCTCAACCATAACATATTAATATCATTGTTTCTTTTTCTTTTTATGGATTTTAGCTATTTGTGGCACAAGCATTGCATCCTATTAAGGGCAAGAAAAGAATCTTTTCCTCCTACGCCAACTGCAGTGTCAGTTGGTTTTTTTTTAGGTCGAAAAAGGGCGTGTTACAAAACGATGTCTTTCGGGTTAAACAGACCCCATTGCATTAGCCTACTGGTTTTAACCTTAACCTTTTTTTTGGTCATTCCAAATCATGCCCTGACTCAAGCCCCAGGAGATGACTCACACTCTAAGTCCCTTTTGATCTTGCCGTTTCGTTTCAATTCTGAAGTGAACATTTCCGAACTTGTTTCATTCATTGATCACGCAAACAAGACTGTCAAACAGACCATTGAATCTTTAGGCTCAGACTATCAAATCAAGACAGAAAAGGACCTAAAGGCTGAACCGGCGGAAGCCGTTTCGAATATGGATGATAATCAGGCAATAGAAATAGCTAGGAAAAATGACGTTGATCTTGCCATATTTGGATTTTTGACGGTTGAAGATGGTCAATATCGTTTCAGAGGTTACATGTGGGCTAAGTCTTCTGACAGGTATGTGGTCACTACCGATATACGAGTAGAAAACATCCACGCATTGCCTGGCATCTTGCAGACCTTCCTCGCCGCCTCAGCCAGGAGGCTCCACGGAACAGCCAAGCTTCCCTTTTATCGTGGAGACAATCAGACTTCCGGCGCTTTTCAGCAAACCGGCAGGCCATCAGCATTAGTTAGTATTCCAAAGAATACTGGTCCGTGGAGAAGCCCTGAAATGCCCCTTGCCATTTCCTCGATCGACATCGGCGACCTGGATGGTGATGGAAAGAATGAGACCGTTTTTGTCGATGATTCTGGAATTACTATATCGAGATTTGAAAGTGGAGGCCTCAGACCCCTGACACGCTATTCTCAACTTCCGGCAATTTATATTTCTGCCGAGGCGCAAGATCTGGATGGCGATGGAATAGCCGAATTAATTCTGTGTTATCAACTCCCGCAGGGCCTCGAATCTTGCGTCATGTCCTACAAGAATATGAGCCTTACTGTATTGAAACGATTTCCCAATATAGTGCTCAAATCAAACGTTGAACCGTCCCTAGGTGATAAGCCCGTTTTATTGGGACAAAAAGTGGATACCGATGAGATCTTTTCCGGGAATATGATCTATTACCAGATGCGAAAAGGCCTGCCTGAGGAAGTTGGCTCTATCAGACTTCCTGCTGGAACATTTCTTTTGAGCTATGCATCCGGATTCATAGGAGCAAAAAAAGAATTCCTAAGGCTGATTCTAAGCCAAGATCAACGTCTCATGGCATTTGACGCTGAAAACAGACTACTGGCAATTAAACAGGACAGGATATATGGGATTAACAAACGCCTGCGGATTGCTACAAAGTCAGCCTTCAAGAATGTTGCTTTTCCTGGTCGAATTTTAATTTCAAGATCTAGTGGGGATGGTTTTAATGAATTACTTCTGGTAAGGCAGGTGGACTCAGCATGCCTGGTTGAAGCCCTTGGCTGGGAGGGAGACAAGTTTGTAGACAAATGGAAGACGGTCACCAGTCAAGGCATAATAGCTGATTTCCTTATTCGTGATTTCAAGAATGAAGGCTCAGACTCTTTGGTGCTCATCCAGGTAAATCCTCTTCTCTTCCCAAATCTTACAGGATTTAAAAGTGTAGTTTTCGCTTACGACATCCTTCCATAATCGGTCACATCTCGGTTTCTACACATGGTTTCTCGATAAGCTGTCATTTCAATCAGTAGCTGCATGATTCTTGTCGCTTTGGCAAGCAACGATCAGACTATAGCGTTTTTCATAATTTTTCCTCGATGAAACCAAAATTAAAAATAGTGTATGGGATACGTCACATAATAAGACGGGCGCACAGGACTGTGGGAAATCGGGGTTGCCATCTTGTCATGCCGGATTTGATCCGGCATCCGGAATTCCTGGGTTCTGCTTTTCACCGGAATGACAGGCCAAATCATTTATAAAATTCGCTTTTACGTTGGGGAACGGCTATAAAGAGAAAAGCCTACGTATTAATACGCAGGCTTTTCATTTAGTTAAGCTTTTGTGTAGCTTATTTCACGATGAAAGGAACCAGCAGCAAAGCCACCATGTTGACGACCTTGATAACAGGATTCAAAGCGGGACCCGCTGTATCCTTGTAGGGGTCACCAACCGTGTCACCGGTAACGGCCGCTTTGTGAGCGTCACTACCTTTGCCACCGTGATGGCCGTCTTCAATATACTTTTTGGCGTTGTCCCATGTGGCTCCACCGGTAGTCATGGCGATCGCGAGGAATAATCCAACGACGATGCTTCCCATGAGCATTCCACCCAGCGCCTCTTTGCCAAGAATAAAGGCGACTGCCAGAGGAATCAGAACCGGTAGTAAGGAAGGAATAACCATTTCCTTCTGCGCTGCTGCAGTAACCAGATCGACGCATTTGCCGTATTCAGCCTTGACACCAGGCAAGCCTTCTTTGAGGCCCGGGATTTCCCTGAACTGTCTGCGGACTTCGTCTACGATTGAACCGGCAGCCTTACCAACGGCCAACATACAAAGAGCTGCGAAGAAGTAAGGAATGATTCCACCGATCAACAGACCGACCAAGATCTTGGGATCGGACAGATCAAAGCTGATCACTTGCTTGCTAACTTCTTCAATAGCTCGGGTGTACTCTGCAAAGAGCACCAAAGCGGCAAGAGCCGCAGAGCCGATCGCATAACCTTTTGTAACGGCCTTGGTTGTGTTACCAACCGCATCCAGCGGGTCAGTTCTATCTCTGACTTCTTGTGGCAGTTCAGCCATTTCAGCGATTCCACCGGCGTTGTCAGTAATTGGTCCGTAGGAGTCGATAGCTACAACTATACCGGTCATCGACAACATTGAGACGACGACGACAGCTATACCATAAAGGCCCGTTCCCGGGCTGCCGGCAAAACCGCCGCCGATTGTGTATCCAAGAAGAATTGCGCCCGCAAGCACTAGGACAGGAAGAACCGTAGAGATCATGCTGATGGCAAGACCGGCGATGATGTTTGTTCCATGACCGGTGGTGCTTGCCTGTGCGACATATTTGACGGGACCATACATGCCCGTGAAGTATTCCGTGATGACAACGATTAGGCCTGTCAATACCAAACCTATTACCGCTAGCCAGAATACTCCCATCGAGCTAATAGCATAGCCTGTGGCGCCCTTTACTTCCAACGGCATGCCAAGAGGAAGCTTGTCTGCTACAAAATAGAAAGCGATCGCGGCCAAAATTCCGGAAACAGCCATACCACGATATAGAGCTCCCATGATGTAGAGATCTTTTTCGTTGGCGCTTCTGCTGAGTTTCACAAAGAATGTTCCAATGATGGATGCGATAATCGCCACACCACCAATCAACAGAGGCATAAAGAAAGCGGCTGTGCCATTTCCATAAATGGTGGAGCCCAGCAACATGGCTGCCACTATTGTAACGGTATAGGTTTCATAAAGGTCAGCGGCCATACCGGCGCAGTCACCGACATTATCACCAACGTTGTCAGCAATAACACCAGCATTGCGGGGGTCATCTTCCGGAAGGTCAGCTTCAACCTTACCAATAAGGTCAGCGCCAACGTCAGCAGCCTTTGTGTAAATACCTCCACCCACACGAGCGAACACGCTCATTAGTGAGCTTCCAAAACCCAAACCGACCAATGCGCTAAACACCTTGTGGGGATCAGGATCTCTTGCCAACAGATAGAAACCGGCCACGCCAAGAAGAGCCAAACCGGTAACAACGATTCCTGTGACCGATCCACCCTTAAACGCCACATCCATTGCGTCAGGCAAACTCTTGCTCGCAGCGGCGGCCACGCGAACGTTTGCATTAACCGACACTTTCATGCCGAGGAAACCTGCCAGGGCTGACCCAATAAGACCAACGAGAAAACCTATCGCTGGCATTAAGCCCAGGGTGAACAGCAAGATAACCGTCAATATCGCCGCTATTATCGCGACAACCTTGTATTGACGAGTCAAATACGCCATGGAACCTTCTGCTACGTAACTCGAAATCTCGCGCATACGCTCGTTCCCTGCGTCTTGCTTAAAAACCCAACCCGCAGTAATCAAGCTGTAAGCAACACCTAGGCCACCACAAATTAGGGCAGCATAAATAACCCAGTCCATCCACCTACCTCCTTGATTGAATAACAGAATTCTAGATTGGAAAACGCTTGTTTGTCCTCTACGATTATATAGATTTGCAATTATGTCAAGGACAAAGAATAGCTAGATCAAAGGATGGATGTCGATTCCGCATTTATTGCCAAACATCTCCACCAACTTTATAACATCACGAAATCAATTGATATACTTGGAGAGTTTTTTCTTTCCCTTTGAGGCTTACTCGACGTGGAGATGATATTTTGTGACTTGATTTAAGCCCCCTCAGGGTGCTTTCGCTTATTAATATGTCACTATTCATTTCTTTGTTAAGTTCTTGAATTCTAGAGGCTATGTTTACAGTATCTCCTACCATGGCGTAGGAAATCTTGTGCTTACTTCCGATGATCCCTGCCAGGACTGGCCCTGTATGCGCTCCAATGCCATGCCTCAGAGGATCTGCGCCATTCCGGGACCTTTCTTGATTCAACGCGTCCAAGCGCGCTCTCATCGCCAGAGCTGCTCTGACTGCTTTTTCCGCATGCTCGGGATCATCATTGGGAGCCCCAAAAACAGCCTCTATCTCATCTCCCACATATTGTAATACTACCCCACCATTGTCGATGATGGCTGTGGTCATCTCGTCAAAGTAACTATTTATTGACTCCACAACCATCTCTGGTGGATATTTTTCAGCCATAGTAGTGAAACCCCGCAAATCTGAGAAAAGTATCGTAACATTCCTCAACTCCCCACCAGTTTTTGCTTTTGCCGACATTATTTCAGATGCTATTTCGGGGGATGTGCACAGGCTAAAAGTCTCCCTCAATTCCTCCCTTTCCTGTAAACCCCTGACCATTTCATTGACTCTGTCCCCGAGATATCCGATCTCATCATTGCTTACAACTTCAACACGTCCTGAGAAATCACCTGAACGAATCCGTTGAGTAACATCCACTATTCTTCTGGTCGGTTCCGAAATTGTCCTGGCAAACAATAGCGCAAGCCAAAAACCATATATGGAAACAAATCCAAACAATATTATTGAGAATATCCTTAAGTTTTTAAGAACTTGCTCCTGAGTTAGACCAGATTCTGCGAATGATGCGTTCGAACCTATCATCATGGTGATTTGGAAGATCGGAATGAAACAGGTCGCCACGTACATGATCATCAATCTATGGCGTATCTCACAGACAATCGCGCCCTTGCAGTCTCTCAGTCCACCTGAGGGAAAGATCTTTGAAACCAGATCTCTCCGTATGGAATTTTCTAGAAAAACAAAGGCCAAAATGCTGATCATGAGCCCTTTACTGAAATCAAATACCACATATATGATGATGTTCGTGACCGTAAGACTCTCCCTAAAGCTCAACACCATTGGAAACGCTACAGAAGGGATCACCCATGCCACCAGATTCATCAATCCAGCGTAGTAAGGAAGATTGAGCAACCGTCTTTGAGCATCGAAGAGTTGTCTTTCGGAAGGTTGGCCCCCCACGCTGAGTTGTTTTAGAACTTGATCAACAGGCTTGGAAAGTTTCACCAATATCAAAATGGAAACGGGCACCAACACGGAAAGAAGCGCAAGATTGGTTACCCTATCCAGGTCTGAGAACTGTCTCCACTCTTCTAATGGTTGTGCATATCTCAACAACAACTGGACAATAAAAAACCCGACTAGGTTTGACCCAACGTTTATTAAGACTACACGCCAACCAAAAGACTTGTTCATGAACAGTCTCGAGAACAAGAACACTCCTTGAAAACCCAACGTAATACCAAGACTCTAAATTTTACTTGATTCATTTACCAACGGGAATAAGCATCAACGGGTTTATGTCGTTAGGAAGCTTAAGAGCCCCTGTCACGTAAGAATCCTGAAAAGCCCCTACTGAACCCACTTTCAATCCCATAGCCTCTGCTTGCAAATAAATGTTTTGAGTTGAAGCGCCCGATTCCATGAACACGTACTGCAAACCTCTGTTGCCGTATTTAACAGTAGTCCGGTTGAAATTGGCTCCGATAACTATCACCGCCGGAGCCGAAACCATCCACATCTGACCAAGAGCTGAGCGAGCCAAGACAGATCGATTGTCCCCAGGATTAATTGATATCAAACTGTTGCTATCCGGCTTGTAATGAAACACCCCCGCTGGTAATCCGGTTACGGTTTCATTTCCGGAAACCAGAAAAACTTCCAATGGATATAGTCCACCAGCCGATGGAATTACTTTGCTCGTAGCCCCCGATATGGCATCCGCAGGCAAATTACCGTTTGCGGCCCAAAGTAATTGTGAAACTTCTTCCAAATTCAACGGCGTATTGCTAAAACCGCGAACTGATTTCTTCTTCAAAATCGCCGCTTCCAGCGAAACTTTACCGGTGATTTTTGGTTTAGGTAGCTTAATTTCATTTTGTGCGCCAGCGGGTCCGTCTACAATGAACACGAACATGAACATGCCCAAAAACACCGCCAATCCTTTGACAATTCTCATTCTGCCTCTCTTCCTAAGTTTCTGTAAAAAGCTGACTACAGTATCCTAAAACAAGGATCTGCCGCAGCAATTGCTTACTTAACAAAAAAAAGATATAACCTTTTAGTCATTGGTTAAACCTTGCAAGCCAAGGAGTTATCACTCGATAATTTCAAACTCTGCAAAAATAAATCCTGGACCTCGAAATAATATAACCATTTTCCGGAGTTTCTAGGATAGATTTTTAGAATATTCTATCTTTTGGAGAGAATCATGCAAAGAACATTGTCCATCATCAAGCCAGACGGAGTGTCAAAAAACCTGATAGGGGATGTTGTCCGGATCTTTCAAAGCAACGGCCTCAGAGTTGCCGCCATGAAGATGAAACGGCTAAGTAAAGTAGAGGCCGAAGGATTTTATTACGTTCATAAAGAGCGTCCTTTTTTTGGAGAGTTGGTAGAATTCATGATTTCGGGTCCAGTTGTCCTGATGGTCCTGGAGGCGCCTGACGCAATAAAGCTTAACCGTGAACTTATGGGCGCCACGGATCCGGCTGAAGCTAAAGAGGGCACTATCCGAAAACTATGGGCCGACAACAAACAGAACAATATTGTTCATGGATCAGACTCAGAAGAAAGCGCTCGTTTCGAAATAAGTTATTTTTTTAGTGGGATAGAGATTTACTAGCCTTGTTTGATGATACCAGACTTATCGGAAACCAGGGTGGCCCCGACTTCGCAGGAATGACCTTCGATCAACTCGAAGTCCTGCTTACTGGTCGAGGTCAACCTAAATATCGCGCCGCTCAAATCATGAAGTGGATTCATCAGGGACTAGTCTTGACATTCGACGAAATGACCAACCTTTCCAAGTCCCTCCGCTCTGAATTGTGCGAACATACCGTAATCAGGAGTCCCAGGCTCGTCTCAACCCAAATGGCGTCAGACAAAACGAAAAAGTTCCTCTTTGAGCTGCACGACGGGAATAGAATAGAAACCGTTTTGATTCCTGAAGAAGACCATGATACACTGTGCATCTCTACACAGGTCGGTTGTCCCATGGGATGTAAAATATGCCGAACCGCCAAAATGGGTTTATCTCGTAATCTTTCTTCGGGGGAAATCGTTGGTCAATTACTGGCAGTAAGAAGAAATCTGCCAGATTCTAAAATTACCAATGTTGTTTTTATGGGAATGGGGGAGCCTCTGGTAAATTTTGATAACACAGTAAACGCTATTCGCATACTCACTCATCCGAATGGGCCAAAAATTTCGTGGAGAAGGCTTACTGTTTCTACTTCTGGAATAGCTCCAAAAATTTTGGAACTGGGTTCCACAGTCCGCGCCAAACTTGCTGTTAGCCTCAATGCGGTTAATGATGAGCAAAGAAATTATATTATGCCCGTTAATCGGTCTTATCCATTATCGGAACTGATCAAGACCCTAAAATCCTACCCACTACCTCGAAGGGACAGGATAACAATCGAATATGTAATGATACACGGATTCAACGATTCGGACGCAGATGCTCGAGCCCTGATTCGTTTACTGAATCCGATAAGAGCCAAAGTAAATCTGATACCTTTTAATGACGAACTGTCCGATGAGTTTAGAACTCCCAAGCCAGAACGTGTAGCCAGGTTTCAGGATATATTGATGTCCAGGTCTTTGGTGGCAATAATCAGAAAATCACGCGGAAGAGATATCCTAGCGGCTTGCGGCCAGCTAGCCTCGCAAGAAAGGAGACTCGAGGCGTGAGCGACCATACTCAGTTTCTGATTCATGCCCTTTCAGACCCGTCCGTATATCCCCAACCTCCAAAGAATGTCGATGTCATCCAGACTCATATATCAGTGGTTTTTATTGCCGGGGACTATGTTTACAAAATCAAGAAACCTCTAAATATGGGCTTTCTAGATTACACAACGCTGGAAAAAAGACGTTTCTTTTGTGAGCAGGAAGTTTCACTTAATTCCCGTTTTTCAAAAGGGATATACCTTGAGGTTGTTGATATCCACTCCAGCGGCTCCAACGTAAACTTCACGGGAGATGGCAAACTCACGGAAGTAGCCGTTAAAATGAGGAAAATTTCGGAAGACCGTGTTTTGAAAAGAATGTTACTGTCCGAAAAGATCAACAATGATCACATGGAAAAATTAGCCCAAAGACTAAGAAAATTCCATGCCGGGGCTAATCATTCCAAACGCATCTCTCTGTTTGGAGCGCCTGAGGTCATACACCGCAATTTAATTGAAAACTTCGATCAGGTGAAAAATTACATCGACATTAGCATAAGTGAGCAACGTCTTCACGATATCTCATCGGGATCCTTTGAATTTCTTGGGAAATATCTTCCAGATTTCAAGGAGCGTGTAGTAAATGGTTTCATACGCGATCTTCACGGAGATCTCCATAGCGAGCATGTTGTATTCTTGGACGAAATCATGTTGGTGGACTGCATCGAATTCAACGACCGTTTCCGCTATTCGGACACAATATCGGACCTGGCTTTCCTTTTGATGGATGTGGACTATCTCGGATTCCCCGCTTTATCAAAAGAACTTCACAGACACTATTCCGAAGACAGCCCCGATGATGATTTTACAAGAGGACTGTACAATTTTTACAAGTCTTACAGGGCCTTTGTCAGAGGCAAAGTGAACTGTTTCGCCCTTAATGATCCTGAAATATCCCAATCGTCAAAGGATGGCGCCAGGCAGTCCGCTGAGGATTATTTCAGGCTCTCTGAATGGTATATCAAGAATAGACCCACTCCTCAGCTCATTATAATGTGCGGGTTGATGGGGTCAGGTAAAAGTTATCTTGCCCAAAAGATAGGTTCAAGGACAGGCGCAATTGTCCTGCGCTCTGACGTCCTGAGAAAGGAAATTCTTGGCATAGACGCGTCTGAAAAGCATCTTGACGCTTACGGCCATGGAATATACTCCCAGGACATGACCGGCAAAACTTACTCCAGGTTGTTTGAACGTGCCTCGGACTATCTCAAAAATGGGACGTCTGTAGTTTTAGACGCCTCGTTTTCACGTTTTGAATATAGAGATTCAGCCAGAGATATCGCAATCCAAACAGGAGCTGATTTCTTGTTGCTCCAGGTTGTTGCCTCCGACGAGATCATAAGGGAAAGGTTGCTCCAAAGAGCTAAGTTTTCTAAAGACCCTTCGGATGGCAGATGGGAATTATTTCATGAACAGAAAGGCAGATTTGATGAAATAAGACCCTCTGAAATTGCAAGCCTCGAAATTTATGATAGTTCCCAGGACTCGCAAGCTGAACTAGGAGCTCTAATAAGGGAAACTTTCTTTAGATAACATGAAACTTGACGCATTAAATAGGACGTATACATGATCAAATCCAAGATGGTCATACTTTTAATGCTTCTGATTGCCTTGCCTGCTTGCGTTCCACAAAAACCGGGGCCATCCGGCAAGGTGCAGCAAACTGTTGAACTTCATTATCAGATGGGTATCAACTATCTCAATGAAGATAAGACTCCGCAGGCAATCAAGGAATTGACAGCAGCACAGTTACTCGCGTCTGGCAACGCTGATGTCGAACACGCCCTTGGGCTGGCTTATCAGAAACAGAAACTTTACGATAAGGCTATAGAACAATACAAAAAAGCCTTGGAAATTGACCCCAAGTTAAGTGAAGCGAGAAACAATCTCGGAACAGCTTATTTAGCCAAAGGTTCTTATGATGAAGCGATCAATTTTTTTGAAGAGTGCTTGAAAGACCCGGCATATTCCACCCCTGAAAAAGCGGCATATAATCTGGGAGTCGCTTACTTTGCCAAGAAAGATATCGACAAGGCCATTCAAAAATACGAGAAATCAATTCTTTTGAAGAGCGACAATATTAACTCCCTATATAATTTGGCTTTTGCTTACGAGGAAAAGAAGGAATTCCCTAAGGCTCTCGAGTATTATAAGAAA
>JBFXII010000024.1:0-13272 GCA_050176095.1 Desulfomonilaceae bacterium | reverse complement strand
CCTGGCGCAGTAATTTTTATGAGAGTTTGGGAAAGGGAGTTTAAAATTCCCAGATACGATATTTTCTTTGAAATTTTCTTGAAATCTTTCAAAAAGCTGTTGCTTTCGGAATTCTCCATTATGGATTTGACAAATGACAGATATGCTTTCTCATATTCAAGATCAGGTCT
Organism: Desulfomonilaceae bacterium; assembly: GCA_050176095.1. Taxonomy (GTDB): domain Bacteria; phylum Desulfobacterota; class Desulfomonilia; order Desulfomonilales; family Desulfomonilaceae; genus CAITZA01. Next base: position 13,102 of record JBFXII010000024.1, on the reverse strand, counting down.
TATCCATGCTGTGTGTATCTTTGCTTCTCGAACGGCCTTCACAACATACTCCTTGATTCTTTGAACAACAGTGTCATGTTGATTTTCGTTAAATGGCCACACCCCAAGCAAGGTTTGATAGAGAAAATACTCGTCATTGCGGTCTGGGACCATTAGTCCGTCTATTTTCATTTTTTTGGGTCGATTCAAACGGTTCCATGTTTTTAGGCAATTCTCCCATTCATCAGGAATTTCTGAAAGTACGTTTATCCTTGCCCTGGCATCTTCTCCTCGTTTGGTGTCGTGGGTGCTAGTGGCGTTAAGAGAATACTTCCAGACGGCTGCCCGTCTTTTGATGAATTTGTGAAAATCGTCTATATGTTCACCGAGACAACTGGGATCTCCTCCGACCTCATTGAGAGAAAGAAGGCGATTGTGAATGTAAAAACAAGTATCCTCCATTGATTTTGCCATTAACGGACCTGTGAATTGTTGGAATCTCATCACAAACCTCAGCCAGTCCGTTTTTTGACTCTCATCTGAGTAGTTGGGATAATCCAACAGCAGGAAATTCTTGATGAACTCAAGCTCCGGAGACAGCGCCGGATTGTTTTTTATTGCCCTATCTAGCGCAAATTCAACGGTTTTTCTATCAGCCTCCGAATAAGTTTGTTCACTGATGTAGGTTCGATAAACTGGAAAGGACACCATTACCTCCATTAGCGCCCTTCTTAATCCGTAAAGCGTAATGTCACTGCCGTGTCTATCTCGACTGGAGATGGATTTCAGCTCCTGCGCCAGATTGTTTACGTCTCCAGCCATGTGTTCAAAAATAATTAATCTTTTCCTCTCTTCCAGTAATGTTTGGAAACCGATCCGGGTTCCTATAAATCCGTGATATATGCGATTTATACTTTTCTCATTCTGCCGTGCTACGAAAATCCCGTTCAGGAATCGTGCGAAATCATAACCTGTTGAACCTTTGGTCTTAAGATCCTGAGGTAATTCCTCATTACGGGCCAGTATCTTTTCGACAATGACATCGCAAGTTGGAATGAGCTCGTTTAGTCTTTCCAAATAAGCTTTAGGATCATATAGCCCGTCAAGGTGGTCAATTCTCAGTCCTTTTATATTTCCATCGCGGACAAAATCCAGTATCATGGCGTGACTTCGGTCAAAAACCTCAGAATTCTCCACTCTTAAGGAGATAAGAGCATTAATGTTGAAAAATCTACGATAGTTAATTTCCTTAGTGGCAATTTTCCAATATGAGAGGCGAAAAACCTGTTGTGACAGTAATTCATCGAGCGTGTTGAAGCTCTCTGGAATACCGGGGTTGCCATTGAATATCTTGGTATTTTCATCGAGGAATGATTTGAAGACTCCATTGCTGGTATACATTTCCCACAGCATACGTTTGACAAATCTGGCCTGGTCGTAAATTTCTCCCGATTCTTCCCCTGTGGCGAGAGAGCGAGCCACATATAATAGTCCCAAAAACTTTATAAAATCAGGATGATCTTCACCTAGAGCTTCTTTTAATCGTCTCAAGCGATGGGATAGGATGACACGGTAAGATTCTATGGCTATTGGAAATTTTAGATCAAAATAATTTAGGACGAATCCATCGGAACTGAAATTTAGTCTTAGCTCGCCTTTTTCCAGGCATGTTCCATAAAATTCTCCCAAAAAGGGCGCTAAAACTCGTCCTCTTATATTCTCATAGGCGTGATCCCAGTCGATATCAAAATATGACGCATACTGTGATTTTTGGCCCTTTTCCAACACATCCGACAACCAGCTGTTATTGTAATCAAAGGCCATGTGATTGGGGACTATATCCTGAAGCCACTCAAGCCCTAGCTCTGTGGCGTAAGACGTAACTGACAAGAATTTGTCATGTCCACCGAGTTCGGGATTTACACAATTAGTGTCAACTATATCGTAACCGTGAGAGCTTCCATCAACCGGTTTGAAGATAGGAGAGGCATATACATCTGTCACGCCCAAATCCCTTAGATATGGAAGAACATTCCTGGCCATGTCAAAAGTGAATTCTGGACAAAACTGAAGACGATACGTTGAGCCAAACAGTTGCATTCTATGTTTCCCCTCTGAAAATGAAGTTGACGAGTTGAAAACAGGGTAAATCGTAAGGTTTCAAAGCTAGGGCTCAAAGAGAATCCCTATCTGCCATCCAACTCTAGTATTAGAACACTCCGGGGCATCAGGCCAATTATTGCTTCACCGTCAGATTTGATCTTGTCTGAGGATGTTTTTACAGGTCCACCCCATAGTTCATCTGAAGAATCCATTAACTTTGACCAAGCGCCAGGCTTTAACGGCACAAAAACTTCTTGATGATCAGATTTGAAGTTGAACAGAATGCTGATTTCATGAAAGTTACCATGATAAAATAGCGCCAAAAAGAGATGTTTTTCACTATGCACCACTGAAGTGTTGATGCCATCGAGAAATAATGCCTTGTATGTCTTTCTGAAGGCAATTAACCATTTATAAAATTGTAGGATTGTTGCGTGTGGGAGCTGTTTACTAAGTTCGATGTTCAGTTTAGCGGCTAGAAATGTTGACTGAACCTGTGGGTCCGGCGGGTCAACCCGTCCCCACAACTCTTTTAAATCAGCACGCCGCCCCCTCCTTACTGCGCGAACAAGATCCTTGTCCGAATAGCTGACAAAAAATGGAAATGGAGATTTTTCACCGTATTCCTCGCCCATAAAAAGCAATGGTATGGACGGAGATAGCAAAACCAGGCTAGCGGCAAACTTCAATGTTTCGAAGGACACGTTGGCGGATAATCTATCTCCAATAGGTCTGTTTCCGATCTGGTCATGATTTTGAGAGAAAACTACGAATTTCTTCAGTGGGATAGATCGTGACGAATTTCCATGACTTCTGCGGCGATAAAAAGAATATTGACCAGAAAAGACAAACCCCCGCTCAAGAGCCCTGACCAAGTGTTTTACTTTTCCGAAATCCTGATAGTAGCCAGTCCTTTCATCCGTGATTAGTGTATGAAGAGAGTGATGAAAGTCATCGTTCCATTGCGCATCCAATCCGAATCCGCCAAGTTCAGGAGGAGTTAAGATTCTTGAATCATTCAAATCGCTTTCCGCTATAACCCACACTCTGCGCCCAGTTCTATCTGATGCTTTATCGACTTCATCTTTTAATTTCTTAAGTATGTGAGTTGCAGAAAAATCATAGATGCAATGAACGGCATCCAAACGTAGGGCGTCAACGTGAAAATCCTCGATCCAGGATAAGGCGTTCTCGATGAAAAACCTTCGAACTTCATCGCTGAGAGGACCATCGAAATTAATCGCAGGCCCCCAAAACGTCTTATATCGGTCAGAGTAGTAAGGTCCAAAGTTTCCAGTGTAGTTTCCTTCAGGACCGAGGTGATTGTAAACCACGTCAAGGATAACGGCTATTCCCTTGTTATGACAGGCGTCCACCAGTCTCTTGAATTCAAGGTGTCCACCGTAAGAGTTTTGAACCGCGTAGGGATAGACGCCATCGTAGCCCCAGTTTCGCGGACCCGAAAACTGGGCTATGGGCATCAACTCGATAGCGGTTATACCTAAATCAACGAGGTAGTCTAGCCGGTCAATTACTCCATCAAAGGAGCCCGATGGAGAAAATGTGCCCACGTGAAGTTCATAGATTATGAGATCACCTAGCGGAATACCTCTCCACGAATGATCTGACCATTCAAAAGAATGATCAATGACTTCTGACGCATTGTGGACATCATCAGGTTGCAGTCGTGATGCTGGGTCCGGAAATTCACTACTCCCGTTTAATCGATAAAGGTAACGGCTTCCGATAGGAACATTTTCCAGAATCCCTGTAAAATATCCTGAACCGATATTTTTCAGTCTGACATACCTTTCTACAGGGCTGATCAGGTGAACGTCTACCGAATAGCAGAAAGGAGCCCACACCATGAAATTGCACCTATTTTCCTCTGAAGGTGTTGCGCCGAGCTTTCCGTTTATATCTCCTGTCATGTGATCTTCTCCAAAGTCGTTAACCACGGCTCAGGTTGAAAGTACGCGAGAATTGTTGGAACCAAGAAGTTGGAATGGAAGAATGTCGGTGATTCAAATACCGCCGGGGCAAGTATTATTAAAGTGATTGACTGGAAAAAACTATGTGACCGTAGACTTTTACACGATTAAAACGTGCGAACTCAGCCTATCGTTGAACAAAAATGTGACCTCCTGGAAAGTTGTGCCGTTTAGTCAAAAATGTTTGGATGAATCATCAGACTAGTTGGTAATTGCCTTTTCTATTTCTTCGAGCTGAACTTGCAATTCTTCCCAACGTTCTTCCAAAATCTTCAGGTCCCTGCTTACTGAGGGCTCTTCCTCAAGTATATTCTTGATAAGTTCCTTATTTTCGTAATTGCTTGGGTCTGATAAAAAAGTTTGAATCTCTCTTGCCCTTATTTCTTTGGCTTCCAATTTCTCTTCAATTTCTGCTATTTCTCGACGAATTGGCTCTTGCTTCTTAAATAAAATTATCCTCGTCTGGGCTTCCCGGCGTTTCCTATCTTTCCGGGATTCTTTGTCTTCAGACTTCGAAGGCTCTTTTTCCTGAACAACCGCAGCTGTTGGAAGCGGCTCAGAATTATCGTCATCTATTTCCTGTTCGATCAGCTTCTTCTTGTGCAGATAATCTTCGTAATTACCCAGGAAGAACTCCTGTCGTCCTTTTTCCACTTCCAGAATTCCTGTGCAAATTGCATTCATGAGTCGTCGGTCATGCGTGATCAGGATGAGTGTGCCATCATATTTTTTCAGGCCTTCTTCCAGAATTTCACATGAGGGTATGTCCAGATGATTTGTGGGTTCATCCATGAGAAGAAGGTTCGGTGGCGAAAGGAGGATTCTTGTGAGCGCTAGACGGCTTTTTTCACCTCCGGATAAGACTTTCACCTTTTTGAACACATCGTCGCCTGAAAAGAGAAATGCTCCGAGCAGATTTCGAACTTCCTGTTCTGTCACGGACGATGAAGCTGAATATGCTTCTTCAAGGACCGTTAGCTCCGAATTTAGCATTTCCGATTGATGTTGCGCAAAGTATCCGGGCTTAACGTTATGCCCGTATTTTAGATCACCAGAATCGAATGGGATTGTGCCTGCAATTATTTTCATTAACGTTGATTTGCCCGCTCCGTTTGGACCAATCAGGCCTATACGTTCGCCTCTGTCCACCGAAAAATCAAAACCATCGTAAACGACGTTGGATCCATATTTCTTGACCAAGTTAGTTATTTGCAGTGTACGCTTGCCCGAAGGTGGCGATGCGGGAAATGAAAATTTCACTTTTCTTTGACGGACCGGCAATTCAACCTTTTCCATTTTATCGAGCATTTTCAACCTGCTCTGAACCCTACTGGCCGTCCTGGCCTTGACACGATTCTGGTTGACGAATTTCTCAATTCTTTTGATTTTTTCCTGCTGGTTCTTGTAGGCTGAAATTAATATTTCTTCCTGAGTCTGTTTATTGGACTCGTAATCATCATAATTACCGGTATATGTGGTAACCTTACCATTTGAGACTTCGATTATTCTTGTAACCAGCTTGTTCAGGAATGCTCTGTCGTGACTGACCAAAACCAAGGCCCCCTTGAAACTGGACAGATATTCTTCAACCCAGATCAGGCTTTCTAAATCAAGGTGGTTCGTGGGCTCATCGAGCAATAGCGCGTCAGGCTCAGCCAGCAATATCTTGGCTAGAGCCACTCTCATTCGCCATCCTCCAGAAAATTGACTCCACCGTTTCCTGGAATCTTCCGGTTTGAAACCTAATCCCTGCAAGGTTTTTAGGGCCCTGGCTTCCAGGGTGTATCCGTTGTAACGTTCAAATTCGTGTAACAATGAGCCATGTTCTTCCAGGAGTTCATTTGCTCTCGAACTATTTTCCGAGAGTCTTGACATCTCGTCTTCGAGTTGTTTGAGTCTTTTACGTATATCTCTCAACTCATCGGAGACATTCATTATTTCCTCAATTATCGGGCCGTCGTTTCCCTGGATGAGTTCCTGATGTAAGATACCGACTCTAATCTTCTTCTCTATGGATACTTCTCCGGCGTCTGGGGATATGATTCCTTCCAACATCCCTAATATAGTGGACTTGCCTGCTCCGTTAGGACCTACTATGCCAACCCTGTCGCCTCTGTGTACGCTTAGGCTCACCTGATCAAACAAAGGTTTTCCATTAAAATACTTGGCTACATTACTCAGAAAGAACAATTCCGAACTCCGCTAATAGTGTGAGAAATAAAAAAAGTTCCTAATTATTAATCAAGATTTTGAGAAACAAGCTGTTGACTCGTTGGACAAAACTGAAACAATCTATCATTATAACCTAACTTATCCTCAATGACTACACTGAGGGGAGGTATTGACAAAATCTCAGAGTAGATGGAGAAGACGTTGCGGCGAAAGTTGATCAGACTGGTCGGAAAAGCTATCGGGGATTTTGATTTAATCAACCAGGATGACCGTATTCTTGTGGCTCTTTCCGGAGGGAAAGACTCATGGTCCTTACTGCTGGCATTAAAGGAATTGCAACGAAAGGCCCCCATAAATTATACACTTGGCGCAGTGACTATTCACCCGGGATCCGGAATATTCAACACCGAACCGCTGGTTGAAAGGCTCAAACAAGAAGGAATATTTCATGAAATAATTCATGGCAATCTGACGCAGATCGTAAACAACAACCTTACGGATGGAACCAATCCTTGTTCTTTTTGTTCCAGGTTACGCAGAGGGGTTCTATATTCTTATGCTTATCAGAACAAATGGAATAAGATAGCCATTGGACATCATGCGGATGATTTTATAGAGACCCTGTTGCTCAATCTCTTTTTTAACGGCTTAATCAAAGGTATGTCTCCCAAACTTTTGTCAGATGATAGTAGAAACATGGTCATCAGACCATTGGTGTACGTTAGCGAGGATTTGACATCAAAATTTGCTTCAGATGACTCACTGCCAATTGTTGGCTGTTCCTGTCCATATATGGGAATGACCAATAGGAGACGCGACTGGGTCAAGAATTTAATCTCCAAAATTGAGATGGAGGCGCCGAACGTAAAGTCCAGTATGTTGTCTGCTATGGGGAGGGTTCGTTCAAGACATTTGTGGGACCTCTCAAAGTATGACCACAGTTGCAGTAAAGATTCACTCAGATAGGAAACCTAATGTTTACCGGAATAATCGAAGCAAGAGGCTCAATTGTCTCAATTGATCATGCTAACAGGTTTGAATGCTTCACTATCAAATCCAATATGGATTTATCCGACGTTAAGTTGGGAGATTCCATTGCAGTTGATGGAGTTTGTTTGACCGTAACCAATTTGGAAAAATCTGCAAACATTTTCTCGGCTGATGTGTCACCCGAATCTATGAGAGTTACTACACTTGGAAGTTTGAGGCCTGGAGCTGAGGTTAATCTGGAGAAAGCTCTGACACTTAATTCTCGACTAGGCGGCCATCTAGTGGCGGGACATGTTGATTGTATCGGAGTCATGGTCGAGAATAAAGCAGTGGGCCAGGGATACCTACTCGGTTTTCAGGTTGATTCATGCAGGTATGTTGTTGAAAAAGGCAGCGTGGCAATCAATGGGGTAAGCCTAACGGTGAATCGTGTTGAGGGAAACCGTTTCTGGGTGATGATAATACCTCATACGGCAAATTTGACTGGATTGACGCAAAAAAAGATCAATGATAAAGTTAATGTTGAATATGATATAGTTGGGAAGTACATTGAAAAGTTCGTGTCCGGTTCGCCCCGTAGTGGCGGGGTCACAGAGAAAACATTGAGAGATCATGGATTTATTTAAGGAGGATGCCTGAAATGGGCGTGCTTGTAGGGGTTGAAGAAGCCATCGAAGAGATAAAACAAGGCCGTATGGTTATTCTCGTTGATGACGAAGACAGAGAGAATGAAGGTGATTTGACAATGGCCGCGGAGAAGGTCACGCCGGAGGCCATTAATTTTATGACGAAATACGGCCGTGGTCTGCTATGCCTTTCCATGACCAGGGAAAAGATTGAATCCCTGGATTTGCCAATGATGGTTGCTGACAACAAATCTCCTTATGGCACTGCGTTTACAGTCTCTATAGAGGCCGCTAGAGGAGTGACAACTGGTATATCAGCTTATGATCGCGCGGTGACAATCCTGACTGCAATTGATGACAACGCAACACCACACGACCTGGTTTCTCCTGGTCATGTATTTCCGTTGCGAGCCAAAAAAGGCGGTGTTCTTGTAAGGGCCGGTCAGACTGAGGGTAGCATGGACTTGGCTCGTTTAGCTGGGCTGAAGCCCGCTGGAGTCATTTGTGAGGTTCTAAATGATGACGGTACCATGGCCAGGCTTCCTCAACTAATGTGTATGGCTGAGAAACACAATCTAAAAATTTGCACGGTTAAAGACATTATTGAATATAGAATGCACAATGAGAAGCTGGTTAGACGTGGCGCGGAGACAGTTTTACCTACTGACTTTGGTGGCGATTTCCGACTCATTGTTTACGAGAATGATGTTGATAACCACAATCATGTTGCGCTTGTTAAAGGGGAAATCGATCCCAATGAACCGGTTCTTGTCAGGGTTCATTCAGAATGTCTGACGGGTGATGTTTTCGGCTCAAGAAGATGTGATTGTGGGAACCAGCTTGAGAAAGCCATGCAGATGGTAGAAGATGCAGGAAAAGGGGTTATCCTCTACATGCAACAGGAAGGTAGAGGGATAGGCCTTTTGAACAAGATTAAGGCATATGCTCTTCAAGATCAGGGTTGCGACACTGTGGAAGCCAATATTAGGCTTGGTTTCAAACCTGATCTGAGAGACTATGGAATAGGCGCTCAAATGCTTCATGATTTAGGTGTAAGAAAAATGCGTCTGATGACTAACAACCCGACAAAGATTGTTGGATTGCAGGGCTATGGATTGGAAGTGGTGGAGCAAGTTCCAATAGTTGTAGAGCCATGCGCTACTAACCTCAAGTATTTGCAGACCAAGAAAGACAAAATGGGCCATCTCTACGAATTAGAGTGCAAACACTAAATTTTTTACGGGCGCTATCAAGGGTAGGCGCCCGTTTCCTTATACACCGAGTGGTTTTGGAGCAATCATGATCAGAAAGATAGAAGGCGCTTTTGACGCATCAGGACTCAAGGTCGGAATTGTCGCTAGCCGCTATAATGATTTTGTGGTTGGTCGACTAATTGAAGGGGCCATAGACGCGTTTGTCCGCCATGGCGCTAAAGAGGAAGAGATAACCGTAATAAGAGTTCCTGGAGCCTTTGAAATACCTCAGGCGGTGGTAGCGGCTGTTAAGTCCAGCAAATTCGATGTGGTCATAGCTCTTGGGGCGGTCATTCGTGGATCCACTCCACATTTTGACTATATCGCTTCTGAAGTTGCTAAGGGTGTGGCTCAAACGGCCATATCATCGACTGTTCCTGTGAGTTTTGGGGTTCTCACCACTGACACAATCGAACAGGCCATAGAGCGTGCGGGGTCTAAAGCTGGTAACAAGGGAGCGGAAGCTGCGATGTCGGCCATTGAAATGGCTAATGTTCTAAGGCTCATATAAAGGCGCTCCTGTAATTTCAGTAACGCCGGGGAGTTAGAAGGAATCAGGTGCCCTCAAGACGAAAAACGCGTGAATTTGTCCTACAGGTCTTATTTGCGGCGGACTCAAGAAACCAAGATCCCCTGGAAGTGCTTGATTTTCTCGAAAGGCATTTTGGTCTTGAGCCGGAAGAGACAATCAAGATGGACCGTGTAGTCAGGGATTTCGCGCGGGAACTAGTTTCTGCTGTTGCACGGGACAAAAAGGTTATAGATTCCATCATTGCCAAATTTTCTACAAACTGGAAACTGTATAGAATCAATCGTGTCGATCGAAACATTTTACGCATGGCTATAGCTGAGATGACGACATTTCCCGATTCTCCCGGTCCAGTAATCCTCAACGAAGCTATCGAGATTGGCAAGAAATACGGCGCGGAAAACTCTGGGGCGTTCATAAATGGAATACTTGACCGAGTACAATCCTCCGGGCTGCGTCCATTGTCAGCGGTAAAGTTGAGACAGTTTCTAGATAAACTTGACGAAAAGGTTACAAAGGTTTAAAATTATAATGTAAAAAACTTCAGCCTTTGAGTTGAGTTGGCATGAAAATATCTAAAGACGAATCGAGCCATAGAACTAATAGTAGATTAGTCTGCTCGGATCAAACGTCCATCCTAATAATCTTTCTAATTGTTTTTTTCCTCATCTGTGACGGTAACAATAAATCTGCCATTGCTCAGTCCGCCGAGCAATCATCCTCAGAATCCCTTACGACCATAGGGGGAACCGGGTTCAAAGTTCCAATCCCCGAAATCAGGATGAACAAGATTATTGGTGACCAGGGTCCGAAGAAGGCTGCTCCTGATGAGCGGCGGGGGCAGGCAGGCGTTCCATCCGAGGCGCCAGATAGAGGGCCACTACATCCATATGATCCAAGCGAGCAGATGTCTCGTCCTGGCCCTATTCCTATGAGGTTGCCTTTTGATTCGAGACACCGAAAAACACACGGAGAGGCTCTTGTCGAGGAGCCCAGTCCAAAAGAGGAGGTGAGGCCATCTCAGGTTCCGTTGGGACCAACCGATGATGGCGTAGATCGCTCCAGGTTGAGATTCGTACCCCCGGCGCCTTCTGCTGGTCCCCAGAGAGTGCCTCCGGAGGATCCGACACTTCCCAAGGCCAAGGAACAAGCTCCCCAAGAAACCATGGACAGGCAGAGGTCACTTGAAAAACAGCGATCAGAACCTCATCACGGATCACCATTCAGAGAACCAATAGCGCCTGTAAGTATCACAGATTCTTTACCGGAACCGACCAAGGAGATTATTTCCAAGAGAATGATTCATCTTCCACACATGTTGGAAGTTGAAGTCGCTCGTGACACGGTAAAGAGCCTACCTGTTGACGTTGAGGCTATCGACAGAAACAATGTTGAGTCGGAGATCCTCTCAGTCGATTCCAGACGTTCCTCTCCGCTTATGGTGGAGGTAGAGGAACAGCCAAAAACTTCTGAGACTAAAGAGGACTCAAGTACTCTAGTCAAAGACCATGAGGCGTCCAGGCTAGATGACACCGAGAGCCACGCTCCCATGAGTCCCCCGGTGGAAGGCCAAGAGCCAGTTCTGATTCCACCGAAGGAGCAAAAGCCCTCAATGGAAATTCCCCTCACTAAAGAAGAAGCTCCTTCCAGGCCCGATCAGCTTCAGACAATTGAACCCAAGCCAACTCCAGCTCCTGCAAAAGAACGGATACCATCGCCACTCGATGAAGAAACTGTGATGACTTCCCAGCTCAAGAGTTATCTCAAAGAGACAGCGCCTATTCTCGAAGAACTCTCGCTGTTGATGGCGCGCACCCCATCACTCAGCATCGCAGATTTTGATCCCTCAGAAACGCAAGCTACCTCGCTGCCAAAAGACATTAATTTGAAAATGGAAACCATGAAACGCGAACTGAGAATTCTCGATTCAAAAGTTTTCGCAATTATTCCACCCCCTAGCTACACGAAATATCACAGCCTGATTAGGCAATCCATAAACCATACCTACATGGCTACAGAGGCGTTCATCAATTTCTTCAATGATTCTAATTCTGAGAATCTTAATTCAGCACGAGAAAATCTTACCAAGGCCAAGGAATACATTCAGCAGACCGTTCATTAAATTTTTTGATAGAGAGATGTTATCACGATGGCAAGGTAATAGTACCAGGGATGGTCATGGCAATTGACTTAAAGACCTACTTAGCCTGGCTCTAGCAGTTCCATTGATGGAAGACTCTATGACTATTTTAAACAGTCTTTTAGAGGGAATATCGGGGGATTCATCTAATTCGGCAACAATGTAGTTATCGGTTCGCACCAAAACTTGCCCGGAGTTTGCAGCGCTTCCGGCCTCAAGGCATGCTTCCAGTTCACAGCCAATGAATTTCTTATAGAAATCACTTCTCAACGTGGCGGACAATTTTCTGAGTTCTGAGACCCTATGCGAAACAATTTTGCTGTTGGGAATGCCATTCATTTTTGACGCCGGAGCGCCTGGTCTCGGGGAAAAAGGAAAGACATGAAGATAGGCCAAACCTAAATCCGCCAAAGCATCATACGTGAATTTGAATGAGTCCTCATCTTCTCCAGGAAAGCCCACCATGATGTCAGCCCCAATACAGACTTTCGGGATCATTTTGAATATTTTTCGTACCAGTTCATTGAGTTTCTCAAAACCATATGGTCGTCCCATGAGCTGGAGGATCTTGTCATCTAAGCTCTGGAACGGAATGTGAAAATGTTGGCAAAGTCTGCCATCCCTTGAAACCTTTTCTATTAGCGAATCGGATATCTCTTGAGGCTCAATAGAGGATAGCCTGAGACGCGAGGACTTCAACTGAGACAAAGCCTTAACCACAAACGCGTCAAGTGTCGTGGCAGGTTCGAGATCTCTTCCGTATGCTCCCAGATGTATGCCTGTCAGCACTATTTCAGGATAGCCGGCCCGTTCGAGGCTAGCCAGGTCTCTCAGGGCCGTTTCCAAATCCATACTTCGCGAAGGTCCTCGAGTAGAGGGCACTATGCAATACGAACACCTTTGAGAGCATCCATCCTGAATTTTAAGAAAAGCTCGTGACCTTGCCTGACTTACGGGTGTAGGAAGGGAACCAAAATTCACGCAATCACAAGATTTCAAGGAAGAGCTTGTGGCTGAGCCGTTGAGGAGGCAGGCGCAATTTTCTCCCAAGTTGTCCTTTTGGAATGTTCCGAGACATTCTATGTTTGACCCCAATGATCTCAATTCGTCTGGCTTTAGTTCCGCCAGGCATCCGGAAACCATGATCCTCGATTGAGGAAAAGTCTTGGCTATACGACCTACGAACCGGCGGGACTTTGCCACTGCGCGCCCAGTGACGCAACAGGTGTTGACGAAAATCAGATCCGGCTGATCGGTAGATTGGTCTAATTCGAATCCCAGTTCTCTCATGAGCTGAGCGACAGATTCAGTCTCGATCT
>JBFXII010000023.1:0-13368 GCA_050176095.1 Desulfomonilaceae bacterium | reverse complement strand
TTTTAGAGCCTTTTGAGAGCCAGCTTGAGGTTCTCGCTGCAAATTGACCTCTGATGATGTAGTAGGTGAATACTGGAGCCTCGTTACGCCTGTAAGAATCAATATAACCAGGGAAATCAGTCCCAAAATCGTTAAGACCTTAGTAAACCAAGGTTTAAATATAAAAGACATCCGGGGTCCTGCACTGACTAGAACCGATGACTCTTGTTCCACGTAGTCAGGCATTTCTCCCTCCCTGATGAAAGTGTCAAATTTTTCCACAGCATCTTCAGGGTCTAGTCCTAGATCCTTAACATAGGAACGAATGAACCCTTTGACAAAAACTTTTGGAGGCAACAGATCATATCGATCGTTTTCAAGAAAATCGAGATTAGTAACAGCAATTTTGGTGCTGTTAGACAGCTCCTCCAATGTTTTTCCGTTTTGCTCCCGCAGACTTCTGAGGTACGCGCCAAAAGATTCCATTATCGTTCAGTCAACCTTACAAATATACTTGCAGCGTTTTGATTCAAATAAACCCGGCCATTCTCAATGTTGAAATCCACCCTACAAATAACATTTTTACTCCAAATCGTTTTTTTAAGCAAAATTTTGCGGTCAATTTTGATTGCAGTCATGAAAGATCTTGGCCGCGATTATAATTTATAAGGCATTTTGCCAACACATTTATTTTGTGGCTTAAAGTTATTGCTTATCTGCTCACATTTCAAGATAATTGATTTTTAGGGAGGGAATCGCAATTTGAACGAATTGTCGTCCTTTGCGGTCTGGATAAGATTTAGACCTTGTTTAGCGGCAGTTCTATGCATGTCTAGTGGTTCGCTAACGGCTTACTACTGCATTTCATCAGTCTTTTTCATCGGACCATTTGTTTTAATCACGACCTTAATATTCTCAACGTCAGTTTTTCTTGCCAAGGACTTAAAAAAGTTAAGTCTCCTGGTTTCTATCATATTCTTTCTTTTTGGTTTTGGCATAACCTCTTCCAGTGTGGAGCCTACTGCTAATTTTGAACCCGTTTCCAAAACCGTCGTGCACGCAACTGTGAAACGGATTCTAAACACCGGACCCAATTCAAGGACATTCCTTCTTGAAGTTGGATTTCAAATACATTCCCAGAAGACACTGGCAGGTTATGGGCGATTGGTGTTGAGAAACAACCCCATTGACCTAACTTCAGGGGACCGAATTTCTTTCAAATCCTCTCTTCGAAAACCATCAAATCGGGGAAATCCAGGCGAATACAACTGGGAGCTGGATTGCTTGAATGAGGGGATCATATGGATTTGCTCAGCTGGAGAAAAAGATTCGGTAGTGATTCTTCAGAGATCGAGTCCTCTAGTTCCGGGCGCAATCATTTTTGAGCTCAGAAAATCTATGCTGGAATTCTTGGATAAGCATTCAGGACGATACTTTCAAACTGATTCCTCGGATGCAATCAGGGCCATTTTAAGGGGGATTGTTATCGGAGACCGAGGAGAGATCTCCCCAGAGGTCAACAGATCGTTCACGGATAGTGGTCTTATCCACGTGTTCTCAGCATCAGGCGTTCATGTAACTATTGTTGGCCTTATGTCTCTGCTAGTCGTGAGGTTTTTGTTTAGTATCAGGCCTCGGTGGCTATTGACCATACCTCTGCCGTATGCGGCCTCAGTCGCTGCCATTCCCACGATCTCTATCTATTGTATGTTGGTCGGATTTAAGCCACCCTCTATAAGAGCGGCAATCATGGGGGTCGTCCTGGCTATATCAATACTCGGTCAAAAAAGATGGGACTCCCTAAATAGCCTTGCCTTTGCATCACTAATAATATTGGTAATATATCCCCTCTCATTTTTAACACCTAGTTTTCAGTTGTCTTTTGCTGCTACCGCTGGAATAATTCTGCTTATAGGTAGTGATCTATCATCATTAATGAGAACAACAACTCCTGAACACAAACCGTTCAGGTTAGACCACACTAACTTCTACCGATTTTTTCCCGTTTATATAGACGTGTTTAGAAAACCGGTCTTATCAATCATGATTGTCACAGTCGCTGCAACCGTTGCAACTGCGCCAATCATCGTTCAACTTTTTCAAAGGGTCCCTCTGTATGGAATATTTGCCAACCTGCTAGCAGAATTTCCAATCTCGATTGGCCTAATAATTGGACTTGTCGCAACTTTTGTGTCTCTGATATCAACAGAACTCGGAGCCATACTCCTAGTACCGGCTGAAGTTTGTGTCTGGATTGTCTTGGTAGTGGCTGATTTTTTCGCATCCTTACCTGGCGCTGTTATTCATTTTCCAGATATGGGTGTCTCCGGCCTAGTCGTTTCAACTTTTGCTACGGTATTATTTTTCCTCCTTTTCAGAATGCCTTCCAGACATACGTTGCTAGCCTTATGTTCATGCCTGTTTTGCTTGATCATCATAGGCCTTGTCTCCCATGTCAAATCCAACTTGAGTGGAACTATATCCAGCGTTTTCTTTAACGTTGGCAATGGTGACGCCACTTATGTTAGGCCCCCTGGAACTAATGGTTTTTTGGTGGATGCGGGCCCTAAAACAGAGTTTTTCGATTCTGGACAATCAATCATAGCCCCGTTTTTTCTGATTAAGTCGATCAACATTTTGGATGCCGTTTTCCTTAGCCATCCCCAGGCCGACCACATCGGCGGCGTTCTGTCTGCGCTCCGCGAGGCGCCATCCCCGGTAATTTATATCAACAAAATTGGAAACAAGGCTGAAGAGATTTTCAAGAGACAAGTTCTGTATAGCCACCGAGGAGTAGAGTTTAAACAAGCAGACAGAAGATCTTCGAATGTTTGGATTGGTGATTCCAAAGTGACCTTTATCAATCAGCCAACCGAAAATTCCACGGAAAAGATTTCAAATGCCGATATTAATAATTGTTCCATGGTTCTGAGACTGGATTATCATGATTTTTCAATTCTCTTCCTTGGTGATCTTGAGAACTCTTCAGAAACTGATTTGTTGGCGTCTGGACAAAATCTGAAAGCCACGGTACTCAAAGTTGCACACCACGGGGGCAAAACCAGCGCAACTTCTCTTCAGCTTCTGGAAAGAATAGAACCTAAGATAGCTGTTATCTCAGCTGATTATCCTCCCCGAGGAGGAATACCTAACCCTGAAGTAATAAAACGCTTGGAACAGTTTTGTTCAAGAGTCTATTGGACCGGTCGAGATGGAGCCATTACCATTAACTCAGACGGCTCCAACGTCATTAAAGTTTCTCTCGGGAAAAAACGACTTACTGAAACGATTTACTGAACGTATAACTAAATGCTTTCAGGCTATTAGCTATGAGAATTTCAGCTCGTTCGTCAAAAATGAAGTTTGCCCATGTTAGTCAGATTGCCTTAAAAATGTTTTCGGGCTATAATATGTTTAATCGGCTCTCTACAGAGATATGCGAGAGTGGCGGAATTTGGCAGACGCACCGGACTTAGGATCCGGCGGGGCAACCCTTGGGGGTTCGAGTCCCCCCTCTCGCACCAATCACTAATAATTATCCGTCTTTATTGATGATTATAAGGCCAAAAGGAAAATGCTATGAAAAAAATATTATCGTTAGGCCTTCTCACATTTGTCTTGAATTGCTTGATGGCGCCTTCAACTGACGCACAATTCTACTCCTATTACTATCCGAATTATTACGCGCCCCCTGGATACGTTTCCCCTCCGCCGGTTAGACAAGCTAACCCTCCTACGCCATTTTATTTCAGAGCCACACCAGACCCTTACCAAATGTGGCGACTGGATAGAAATAACAGATGGCAGGATTATCAGAATAGACTGCGGAGCCCTCTCAATCCTGAGAGCGACCTGAGCTACATGCTGAGGACTTTCTAAAGGTTTCCCTGACCAATCAGCTTGATAAAATAGTAGTGGGTCGAAAGCCTGTTTCGTGACTGAAGCCCATGCTTATTCGTACAGAAAATAATATAGGCCCACTGCTATTACCAAGCTCGCTACCACGACCACTTTTATAATTATTGATGTTTCCATAAGTCTATAATAGTCCAATGTTGGTACTTATCAAACCAAAAATCTGTGCATTCTCAAGAAAACAAATCCAGGCATTTTTTCTTTGCCATTAGAAACATTTTATGTTAAATAATGATCTCATTAAAGCATTGCAACACACTGTTTTATTTCCAATAGGACTGATGCGGGAGAAAAATTAATTTCCTATAAGATGCTTTACTAAATCAACATAACCTTACAAAAGCTTGCGCCTAGCAATCATAACATTTATGACATGACTGTCAGACGGGGGGATTTTAGGACGCATGAAAATTTCAGTATGCCCTAAAGATGTCTGCAAGTTGCGACTTCTAGCACGAATGATGTTTTGTGTAGTTAGCGCATTAGTTTATTCGGTTCTCTGCCCTGCCATGGCGGCAAGCACGGACTTTTCGTTAATCAAATCCGTTGAGATTTTAAAGAAACCTTTTAGGATTTCAATGGTGATCGATGGGCCTCCAATCTCTATTCATACCCGAACTCCTAAAAGGACAAATCGCTTAGAACTATCGCTGCAAAAAACAAGAATAGACGATGGAATCACAGACTCTTTCACATTACCAACCGAAGGACTCAAGTCCGTTAAAATTTTTCAGGATCAAGATGCTGCAAAATTGATAATTGATTTTGGAGAGAACCCTTTACCTGTGTTCAGGGTACATCGCAGCAAAACTAATATCTCACTGACTTTCGACCATAACTCTAAGGGAACCTTACTTGTTTCCAAGCCAGTAAACACCAGAGGTCTTTCGTCTGGAAACGTTTCTGAAGATTCCAATAAGCCCAGTTCCTCAGAAACTTCATCTAAGGCCTTCAAGAATTCTCACTACCGCCTGAACGACAAGGATAAGAAAACTTCACCCAAACAGTCATCGAAATCGCCTTGGGAAAATGTTGCGAGGACATGCCCAAACTATAAAGATGATTACTCTAGCTATCCTGATTACGAAGCTGAGCTTGAAAGATCATACGGATCTAGGCGAATTGGTCGAGCTGAATGTATTGAAATCGATTCTGAACCTGTGTGTTTTTACTATGAAGAAGTTTTTTTAAAATATGCGAATCCCAAGGACGTAGTAAAGACTATAGACTGCATGTTCAACATGCATTGCCCTGGCACCGGCCAAGGCGGTCCAGGAGGGGGAACAGAACACGTTACTACTAGATTCTTGGAACAGAATCTGAGTCCTCGAACGGTTATAAGAGACGGTAAAGACAAGGCAAAGACGCTTAAATCAACAGATGACAGAGGTTTTGACCGTATTGAAGAATTGCGATTAATGCCACTTCCGGAATTCCCACGTCGCCCCTACGAGACAGGGATTGACGTGAAGAGTTGGCGCATGTTGAGGGATCTTGATAGAAAAGATCCAAAACTGGCAAAGGTGGTGGCTCATGCCATGGTATGGGGAGACGAAAAGAAAAGAGTAGTTTTCTTGAAAGATACCGAAACGCGTTTGAGCCAGATTCGGAAGGTAATCAAGTCTCTTGACCGACCATGTCTTCAAATCCTCATACAAGGCAGAATTGTTAGAGCTAACAAGGAATGGGGACGAGGATTGGGGATCCAGTGGGGCGGGAGAAATAACCAGGTTGGGCTAGTAAAGGACAGAGCGAAAGCCTACTGGGGATTTGGCGGAAACCAAGAAGGTTATGCGCCAGGTTCTGTAGATACTCCGACAAACCGTGCCACCGGCACATTTACTGACGGAGTAAATATACCATCAACTTTTGCAGTCAATCTTCCAGTGGCGGTTAACAACCTGTCTAAGCTCATGGGATTGGGGCTCCAGTTTGGCATTTTAAAGCCGAACTATATAACAGAATTAGATTTTCGAATACAGTTGGGAGAATCATCAGGATTGACCAAAATCTTGGCTCGCCCTGAAATCCAGGTTATGGATGGTGAAAGAGCGATAATAAAAAATGGGGTTGTCATGAGTCTCAAGACTTCCTCGCCAAATTGGGGAACTCATACTGAATTGGTTCCAGTTGACTTGAAACTTGAAGTAACCCCCAAAACTCTATACGGCAATAAAATACGTATGGACATAGACATCTCGGACAACGATGTCGATGGCAGGTCAGTTTGTGACGACTGTGAGATTACACGACTTTTCCTAACGAGAGAAGCCCACACTAGCTTGGTGGTGGGTGACCGTGAAACATGCGTTCTGGGAGGAATAATCCGAGAAGTTGATAGCGGGCTAGAGCAAGGTTGGCCGTTTCTGATGAAAATTCCAATCGTTGGAAAATTATTCAGTAGCAGCACAAAGGCTGTCAGGTCTGATGAACTACTGGTGTTTTTAACACCCACCATAGTTAGACCTGGAAGTCAGAATGTTCCCGCGTCTGATTATGAATGTCTAAAATGTGAACAAAAATAACAGACAAATTATTCTCTTAACATCTTTTTCAAGAAGCAAGCGCTACAAAATGAGCTGATGTGAATTAGAAGGTGTCAGTCAGTTCAGATCTTAGTTTCTTGATAAGTTCATCAATTCCTTTATTTTCAGACTCCTTCGAGATTATCGGAACTACCGCAGATCCCGATATTCCGGAATCTGCGAGTTTCTTCCTCTCCCTGTCAATCAGTGATTTTCGGTCTTTGGACTTGTCTTTCAGAGCCTCTTTGATCAAAGATTTGTATCTATTTAAAACAGAAACTTTGGATGGCGTCAGCGGTAATTTTTCAAGCCTTTCCAGGAATGTCATCAGGTTAGTGTCGTTCTGAATCTTTGAAACAAGGCCGTTCCAGACCAATCTTTTCAGTTCCTCAAGATCGCTAGAATTTTCTGACATCAAATCATCGATGATTTTCTGTGTTGAGTCAGGATAATCGTGAATTTTTAGGACATATCCCCTGGCTTTTTTTTCTAATGCGTCCTTGCGGATCTGCTCTTTTTCATTTTCGGACAAACCCATGCCACGAGTTCTTTCCATCATGATGTCGATAGTGCTTCTTATTTCTGACACCGCTCCACTTACTCCCTGATCTGTCCATCGCCTAACACTATAAATTTGGTCGTCGTCAGATCCTCAACACCCATAGGCCCATAAGCATGGATCTTGGTCGTGCTTATACCTATTTCAGCTCCCAAGCCAAAAACATAACCATCACTCATTCGAGTCGATGCATTAACTATTACGGTAGATGAATTGACTTCTCTGAGAAACTTCTGTGACGCCGAATAATCTTTGGTGACTATTGCTTCCGTGTGCAATGAACCATATTTGGCGATGTGCCTAATAGCGTCATCCATACTATCTACAATTTTAACAGCCAATATTAGAGCAGAATACTCTGCGTACCAATCGTCTTCTGTAGCTGGAGTCATGGAGTTGACTATTTTTCGGCAACGTTCACACCCCCTGAGAGCAACGCCACATTGTTCGAGCGCGTTTGCTACTCTAGGCAAGAATTCGTTTGCTACACCGGAATGAACCAACAGAGTCTCCAGCGAATTGCACACCCCCGGTCTCTGTGCTTTGGCGTTTACCGTCAATTTTTCAGCCATTGCAAAATCGGCATCTTTATCAACATATAAATGGCAAACACCTTTGTAGTGCTTTACGACCGGGACTCTGGAATTTTCCGAAACGAATCTAATCAGCTCCTCTCCACCTCTAGGAATTATGAGATCAACCATATCTTCCAGTTTGACCAGATGCAGTATCGCTTCCCTCTCAGTGGTTGGGAGCAAATTGACAACGTTGGGATTTACTCCGTTCTTTTTGAGAACTGATCGAAATATGTCCGCTATGGCTCTATTTGAATCATAGGCTTCTGAGCCTCCTCTTAGAATGCAGGCGTTTCCTGCTTTCAGGCATAACGCGGCAGCGTCGGCAGTCACATTCGGACGAGACTCGTAAATCATTCCAATCACACCCAACGGTATGCGCATCTTTCCAACACGCATACCATTTGGCCTGACCCACATACGAGTAATTTCCCCTACCGGATCGGGAAACGCGGCTATTTCTCTGAGCCCCTCAACTGTCTGCATCAGCACCTTGTCAGAAAGAGTTAGCCTGTCGATCATAGGCAAAGACAGGCCCTTTGAACGCGCTACTTCCACATCCCGAGCGTTTTCAGATTGCAAGAAAGATTTCGATTCCAGCAAATTATCCGCAATTTGATTTAAAATCTTTTCTTTTTGACTCATTGTGAGTCTAGCCGCCTCCGGAGCGGCCGAATGAGCCGACTGCGCTATTGCTATAACCTGATCTCTAACGGACATTAGTCACCCCAAGAATTGTTCTATGTTAATAAAATATAAATTAATCCTTTAAAATTGACACCTACAAGAACTTTTTCAGGATTACCATCACAATAACTATTTATCAACTACCCAGTATAGTGTTATTCCTTAGGTTCTAATTCATTGAAGCCTGCCCTAATTAGATTGAGAGAGAGAGTTAGATGATTCCGATAGTATCAATAGTTGGTAAATCAGATTCTGGAAAAACGACACTTTTAGAAAAATTGGTTAGCGAACTTAAATCTCGTGGTTTCAGAGTTGGAACCATTAAACATGATGCCCACAGCTTCGAGATAGACCACGAGGGAAAGGATTCATGGCGTCATAAGAAGGCGGGGTCATCTGTGACAATAATTTCTTCGGCAGAGAAAATTGGAATAGTCATGGACTCTGATCATGACCACACTCTGTCAGAAATTAGGGACAAATTCGTCAGAGACGTGGATATAATTTTGAGCGAGGGTTATAAAAGAGAAGTTCACCCTAAAATTGAGGTCTATAGAAGCGAAAAAAGACAGGAAATGCTTTGCGGTTCTGATGACAATCTGTTGGCAATTGCAGGCGACCCTGCTAATCCTCCCAGCGGTGTGCCTGTTTTTGATCTTAACAACCCAGGCCCTATCTGTGATTTTATAGAGGAAAAATTTTTGAAATAATCTTTCATTTTCTCCAAAGAAGCAGTATTGAACTAGTAATAGGAAATTTGCTATTATTGTAAATTACTTATGATTACTGATGGCCCGTGAAATTGCCTGGCTTGCCTCAATGGCAAGTCTTTTGCCCTTTTCCACTTTTTCCGGATTTTTTAGCCAATCCAGACCAACAAGCCAGAAACCGGCTACCATCCTTTTCCTGGTCTTCTTTCCATGAAATATAGGAGCAGCAACACAGCCAACATTAATCAGGTATTCACCGGCGTCATGGGCTACAGCCTCATTCCTCACTTTCATAAGCTCTATTTTGTATTCTTCAGGATCAGTGATTGAATTAGGCGTAAACGCGGGTAAAGGATATTTTTCCAATATTTCATCAATTCTTTCATCCTCATGGAAAGCCATGAAAATTTTTCCTGCAGCTCCAGCGTACATGGGTATTCGTGTGCCCGGCTTTGCCGTTATCTTGATTTCTTTTCTTGATTCAATCTGATCCAAAATTAGCAGGCTATAACCCGTGCACATCCCTAGAAATACATCCTCATCCAGATCCAGACTCAATTTCTCCAAATAAGGCCGAGCAGTTTCCACAAGAGGTAGCTGTACATTGGCTATCTCAGCTAATTTCCTCACCGCGTAACCACATGTATATTTACGAGTGATCGGGTCCCTCAGAACCCATCCTGTTTCTTCAAGGGCGGCTAAAATGCCGTGGGTAGTTGACTTGGCCAACTGAAGCTTAGAAGCAATTTCACTAATCCCGGGATTAGTTTGCTCGGAAATAATCATCTTCAAGACACGCATGGCTTTTGATACAATCGGGGCTGAATATGAAATCGCAGGGCCTTTTTGTTTTACGTTCATTATTCTTTACCTACGCGAAAAATTTAATTGGAAAAACACTAATAGTTCGTCATTCTGAACAAATACCCAACTACCACTGCTTGATCAACCATGACCATCAGTTTTGAGTGTAAATGTTTTATGGCTTGACAGACTTTTTTTGTAAAGTTAATTTTGTCATATTGAGTTCTGAATACAGAACCAAATAAAAATGACACTAAAAATCAAATTCAGTTCAGTTTACAGAGCCACTCTAGGAATAGAATCAGGAAACGATGGGTGGATTGGTGTAGAGCCTCATGGAAACGCCTACCACGTGATCGTGCCTGTAGATTCCCAGATAGCCAGAGGCGTCATGGCCTGTAACAGACCCACCGATGGAACACCATTCGGAGGTTATTCTAAGTGGATATATTTTAGGTGTCGGCCTTACCATGGTGAGGCTAATAACCAAACCCTCAGGATCGAACAAGCAAGAAATAATCTCACAGATCTTTTGGTCAAACTTTCACAATACGGTATCAACGCTATCGCAGACGAGGATGATCCTTTTGCATCGCATCCTTCTATAAATACCTGTAAGTTGTATAAAAGCAAGAAAATATTTTGTAACAAGTGCCATCGCGAATGGAATCACTCGCATGAAGTTTTGAATAGCTGCGATTTCAGGCTGGTGAAATACAGAGCAAATGTCGATGATTTTGGCCAAGGGGTCTTCGTGTTCGAACATGAATGTGGCGGACAGGTCGAGCTTGACGCATGTTCCTTGGTCAAGACGCGGGTTGCTGTTAATTCGCTGATTGGCTTACAGGCTTGCCCTGGCTTGTGCTACTATGAAAATGTGTTAAGTCCCTGCGATGCCTTGTGTGCAGGATCGAGTTACAGACGGTTAGCCCATAAGATTGCCCAGGAAAATACTGATTATTTTCATAGTCTTAATGATTAAGCTCATTTCAGAAAACATCTATGTGGTTAGAATTGTGGCCCAAAATACCTCTAAACCTTGAGGTCAAATCCGAATATCAGGAGGGGAAAAATGCTCCTGCCCAAATTTGATTATCATGAGCCAAGAACCCTAGAAGAAGTTTTGCGCTTGCTTTCAGAGCTTGGGGGTAATGCCAAGCTACTGGCGGGTGGCACTGACCTCCTTGTAAGAATGAAACTCAATGTTGACAGGCCGTCGCACGTGATCTCGCTTGAGAAGGTTCCAGGCCTCAATGAGATCATACCGCAAGACCGTCACGGGGTATCTATCGGCTCAACAACAACTGCTGCCGATCTTGCTGAAAGTGAATTGATCAGAGACCATTTCGCGCCTCTGGCAATAGCAACCGGTCGTTTGGGCGCGCCAATGATTCGGAATCGGGCTACAATAGGAGGAAATCTTGTTAATGCAAGGCCGGCTGCAGATCTATCGCCAGCATGCATGGTCCTGTCTGCAAACCTCAAAATTAAGAGCCTGAATAAAGACCGTGAAGTGTTGGTCAATGATTTTTTTGTCGGGCCAGGGCAAACCATCCTGGAGCCAAATGAACTACTTGTGTCCGTAAAAATTGAGACCCCACCGCCATGGTCTGGGGGTTCGTATTTAAAACTAGGCGCAAGAAAGGCGCTGGAAATATCAATGGTCAATGTTGCTTGCCTGCTCACACTTCAATCTGCCGATGGGCCTATAGTAGACGTCCGAATAGCCCTTGGAGCGGTGGCTCCCACCCCTGTTAGGGCATTCGCAGCAGAAGAATTCCTTATAGGTCAAAAGCCTTCCGAATCATTGTTTAAGGAGGCAGGTTCCATAGGCGTTGGCATGTGTAGCCCGATCACTGACCATAGAGGCACAATGGAATACAGGTGTATGATGATTGAATCACTGACACATCGGGCACTGCAACAGGCTTACCAGAGAGCTTTGGAGTGGAAACCTTAAAGAATCAGTTTTTGTTGTTCACCTTGGAACCAACGAACTTGATTTCGACAGATTCAGGAGAGTCCGATGAAAAAGATAATTAAACTGACAATTAACGGCGAATCAGTCGAAGCTGCCGTTGAGCCCAATCGTACACTGTTGCAGTTCCTGAGAGAGGATTTGGGTTTAACAGGAACCAAACATGGTTGTGGACTCGGAGATTGTGGCGCCTGCACGGTGATTATGGAGGGTAGAGCTGTCAACTCATGCCTGGTTCTGGCAATCCAGGCTCACGGCAAGGAAATAACAACCATTGAAGGCTTAGCGGAAGGTGGAATACTTGACCCTATTCAGCAGGCTTTTGTAGATAAGGGCGCTATACAATGTGGATTCTGCACTCCAGGAATGATCCTTTCTGCCAAAGCCTTGCTCGATCGCAACCCCAAACCCACGGAAATGGAAATCAGGACAGCCATTTCTGGTAATCTTTGTCGGTGCACTGGCTATCAGAAAATCGTAGAGGCTATAGAATCAGCCTCTGAAAAAACAGGGTCAGAGGAGGTGTCGTGACATGAATGAATACAGCGTGTTGAATTCAAGACTTCCTCGAATAGACGCCCCATTAAAGGCGACTGGTCAGGCAAAATATGCTGGTGACCTGCAGTTTCCCGGCATGCTCTATGCCACCATCCTTCAAAGTCCCGTGGCTCATGCCCGAATTCTGAACATCGACACATCCAGAGCGAAAAAACTCAAGGGTGTAAAAGCGGTTATAACATCCAAAGAAACTGGATTGATAAGATACGGTGTATCTCCCGCTCGTTATGACGAAACACTTTTTGCTCATGACAAAGTGCGATATGTTGGTGATGAAATTGCGGCGGTCGCAGCTGTCGATCAGGCTACAGCCTTGGAGGCCTTAAGCCTTATAAAAGTTGATTATCAGGAGCTTCCTCCGGTTTTCGACATGTTTGAAGCGATGAAGGAAGGAGCCCCACAGATCCATGATGACTACCCGGGGAATTTGAACGCAGAAGTTCATCAGGAATTTGGTGACACTGAATCAGCTTTTGCCGAATGCGATCTAGTAATAAACCACACATTTTTAAATAAAAGGCAGGATGCCGCCTTCCTGGAACCTCATTCATGTGTTGCTATCTATGATCTAGATGGCAGGCTAACTTTACACACGTCCACTCAAGTTCCTCATTATGTTATGAGAACCGTAGCCATGGTTCTTCAAATTCCAGTTGGAAATGTCAGGGTTCTAAAACCCTACGTTGGTGGCGGTTTTGGTCCTAAATGCGAGGCCACACCACTTGAACTCAGCTGCGCCTTTCTTTCGCGGTATACCGGCAGACCGGTAAAAATGACCTACTCTAGAGAGCAAGTTTTTCTTCACAGCCGAGCCAGGCATCAGTTTTTTGCGGAAATGTCACTGGGAGTAAAAAAAGACGGTACCATGGTAGCCTTGAAGAACAAGGCAAGTCTGGATGGTGGAGCTTACACTAGCTTCGGAATAGCCACCGTCTATTATGCCGGCTCCCTGCTTGGTGGACCTTACAAACTAAGAGCCATGAAATATGATGGTTACAGGGCCTACACAAACAAGCCTGCATGTGGAGCTCAACGCGGTCATGGTGGAGTAGCTCATAGGGCCGCATTTGAACAGCTT
>JBFXII010000022.1:0-13425 GCA_050176095.1 Desulfomonilaceae bacterium | reverse complement strand
TGAGAGGCCTTAAGAAAGATCTCACGGCCTATTATCCCATTATCGGCCAAATCACGTCCGATCTTCCTCGACGCATCCAAAACCTCTCGGAGTTGGTCCGGGTATTTTTTCCCAAGGAGCAGGGAATAAGCTGCCGGTCTTAGTAAAGCCCCGCAGTATTCCGCATTCATGTTGATGCAAAGTTTCTTGAAGTGCTCAACAAGTGGGGTAAAATTCTCCAGCCCCGGATAACCACAAACAGAAACAAGAAACATTCGCTTCGGAAAATTCTTCCTTAATGGGTGGCATACTCCATGTTCCTTCACCACAAAATGAGGATCCAAAAAAGTTACAAGCCTGTCCACAAATACCTTGCACAGACCAGTCATACCATCGAGATAAACAGGAGTAGCCATAATGAGCAAATCCGAAACCAAAAGCCTCTCCTCGATCGCGTTCATATCATCTTCATGAACGCAAACCCCGGGTGCCTTGGCATAGCATGTGAAGCATCCTATACAAGGTTTGATCTTTTTCCTGGCTAAATTTATGATTTCTGTTGTTGCTCCCGATTCGCGAAGACCTACCAAAAATGGAGTCAATATCGCCTGAGTATTCCCGCTCTCCATCCGTGGAGAAGCATTGACAACTAGCACATTCATAAACCTTCCTCAGCCTGATGACTATTATTTGAGCTTGGCTAGAAAATACCATTGATCGTATCTAAATCAAGCTCATTAGCAATTTTTTTGAAAAATGCCGTTTTTCATTGAGAACTCACCATTTATTAGGCAAAATAAACTTCACATTTCAATAATGAATCCAACTGCGGAGATTTAAATGGCTGGAGCGAAATTCCTGAACCCATATATTAAGCTATTCCTCTGTATTTTCGGAACTTCCCTCATTGGGTATTACCTCTATGAATCTATTTTCTCAGGAGCCAATATTGACACTATTATCGTTTTAAGGGCATTGGTGTTATTGGGCTTCATCTATCTCTTAATTCAAAGCGCCCGCGCAATTTTAAGAAAATGAGTATGTCTTCAGAATCCTATCAGCCCAAACATAATCCTTCCTCAACTTCAGAATTAAAGACTTACGTCAGATTTGACATTGCAGAATAATTTTTTTTTTCAATTATTAGCTCATCTTTTCAATTAGTTATATCTCTTTATTCTCTTTACGGTTGTTGACACTATTGGTCATAGCTGCTGTATTTCGTCTTTAAGTGGTACTGATAAAAGTCATTCTGCGATGGCCACCTGGACCTAACAGTTAATAACACTGCATTTTTTATCAGTTACTATACCAATTGATGGTTAGCTAAGTTTAAGTCACCACTAGTCCTAGAATTTAGTTCGGAATACGCGCTCATGGGTAATGAAGCGGGTGTTCTGATTTTATTTTATTGGTGTTTTTTATTTCTGGAAATCATTAGAAAGGAGAGCGCAACATGACAGTAACTCGCCGGGACTTTTTCAAGATCTCTGGCGCCGTAGGTGCTGGCTTGGCGCTTTCTTCTTTAGGAGTTGATCTGCAAACGGCAAAAGCCTATGCGGAGGAACTAAAGAAGATCGACAAGATGAAAACTGCCAAGCAAAGTACATCGATTTGCGCCTACTGCGCTGTAGGCTGTGGACTTCTTTGCAGTACAGACCCGAAAACCAACAAGATTATTAACATTGAGGGCGACCCCGATCATCCGATCAACGAAGGGGCTCTTTGCGCCAAAGGGGCTTCAACCTTCCAATTCACTGCGGCGAACCCAAACAGGCTTCAAAAAGTTCTTTATCGAGCCCCTGGAAGCGACAAGTGGCAGGAGAAATCCTGGGATTGGGCGCTGTCTGAAATAGCCAAAAGGGTGAAAGCCACTCGAGATGCCACTTTTATTGAGAAAAACGCCAAAGGGCAAGTTGTAAATAGAACTGACGCTATTGCGCACATAGGTAGCGCTGCCCTTGACAACGAAGAATTATGGCCCTTGCAGGCCGCCATGAGAGCCCTTGGTTTAGTATACATAGAACACCAGGCTCGAATATGACACAGCGCTACAGTTGCGGCTCTGGGAGAGTCGTTCGGACGTGGCGCTATGACAAATCATTGGATCGACCTTCGGAACAGTGACTGCATCCTTGTCATGGGTAGTAATGTCGCTTCCAACCATCCAATCGCAATGAAATGGATACAAAAGGCGAAAGATAAAGGGGCTAAATTAATTTCCGTCGATCCCCGATTCACTCAAACCTCAGCGCGCTCTGATATTTACGCCCCATTGAGATCAGGAACGGATATACCCTTCCTCGGAGGTATGATCAAATATCTTCTGGACAATGACAAGATTGAAAAAGATTATGTTGTAAATTACACCAATGCATCTTTCATACTGGGAGATAAATTTGATTTTGCCGATGGTCTGTTTTCTGGATATGATCCTGAGAAGAGATCCTACGATAAGTCATTTTGGGCTTTCGTCAAAGATGACAAGGGTCTAGTTGCCAAAGACCCCACGCTCCAAGACCCAAAATGCGTATACCAACTCCTTAAGAAACATTATTCGAGATACGATATCGACTTGGTTTCCAGCATAACAGGGACTCCCAAAGAAGATCTGTTGAAAGTGTGGGAAACCTACGCTCAGACTGGCTCAAAAGACAAGGCTGGGACGATCCTTTATGCCATGGGCTGGACTCAACACACTGTTGGAGTTCAAAACATCAGGACCATGGCCATCATCCAGTTGCTTCTTGGAAACATGGGTATAGCCGGAGGAGGAGTTAACGCTCTTCGTGGCGAATCGAATGTCCAGGGATCCACAGATCAAGCTCTGTTGTTCCACATATTACCGGGCTATTTAAGGATGCCAACGGCAGACTTGGCTACGCTTGAAGATTACAAGAAAGCCATAACTCCAAAAACTGCAGAACCAATGTCCGCAAACTGGTGGCAGAATGGGCCTAAATATGCCGTGAGTCTCTTGAAGTCTTTCTGGGGCGAGAATGCCACGGCGGAAAATGACTTTGGCTACGGCTGGTTGCCCAAATTGGACGTGGGCCAAAACTGTTCCTGGTTGAATCTCTTTGATGACATGTATAACGGTAAGATCAAAGGATTCTTTGCCTGGGGGCAAAATCCTGCCTGTTCAGGCGCAAATGCTCACAAAGTTAGACAGGCGCTTGGAAAGCTGGACTGGTTGGTCAACATAAACATATTTGACAATGAAACTGGGTCCTTCTGGAAGGGTCCAGGCATGGATCCGAAGAGCATCAAGACTGAGGTTTTCATGCTTCCGTGTGCGGCCTCAGTTGAAAAAGAAGGAAGCATTAGCAACAGTGGTCGATGGGCTCAATGGCGTTATAAGGCTGGTAACGCACCAGGAATGGCAAAACCGGATGGAGACATATTGGTAGATCTTTTCGTCAAGATCCGCGGCCTTTACAAAAAAGGCGGAAAATACCCCGAACCCATACTGAACCTCAAATGGGATTACGCGGACAAGAAGGGCCATTTTGATCCACACTTGGTGGCCAAGGAAATTAATGGATATTTCCTTAAAGACATTAAAATCGGTGACAAAGAATACAAAAAGGGAGATCCGGTCCCGGGTTTTGCCCTGCTGCAAGCCGATGGCAGCACCTCATCAGGCAACTGGCTTTATTGTCAAAGTTACAATGCTGATGGCAACAATATGGCCAGACGAAAGAAAGATGATCCGACCGGTCTGGGGCTATACCCTCAATGGGCCTGGGCTTGGCCTGTAAACAGAAGAATCCTGTACAACAGGGCATCAGTTGACATGAACGGTCAGCCAAACAACCCCGCCAGACCAATAGTAAAATGGGCTGATGGCAAATGGGTCGGAGATGTTCCGGACGGTCCCTGGCCTCCAATGGCCGACAAGGAAAAGGGCAAATTACCTTTCATAATGAAGCCAGACGGAGTGGCCTCAATATTCGGTCCAGGGTTGAACGATGGCCCATTCCCAGAGCATTATGAACCATTAGAATGCCCCGTTCCAAGTAATGCCCTCTCCAAACAATTCATCAATCCTACGATTAAAATTTTCAAGGGAGAGAAGGATCAACATCTTACATGTGATCCGCGATTCCCGTTTGTAGGGACAACCTATAGGGTTACCGAACACTGGCAGACTGGTCTCATGACTAGATGGCAACCGTGGTTGATTGAAGCGGAACCTCAAATGTTCGTGGAAATGAGCGAAGAACTTGCCCAACTCCGGGGCATCAAAAACGGTGAGAAAGTTAAGGTTTCGTCGATTCGAGGAGAAGTCGAAGCAGTAGCCATGGTAACCACCAGATTCAAGCCTTTTAAAATAGGCGATCTCACTGTCCATGAAGTCGGAATGCCTTGGTGCTTCGGATGGATTACCCCGAAGGACGGTGGTGAGAGCGTCAATCTGCTAACGCCCAACGTAGGTGATCCAAACACCATGATCCCCGAATCAAAAGCGTTCATGGTCAACGTGACTAAGATAGAAGGAGGATCAAAGAATGCCTGACGGATATTCAATTCTTGTTGACACCTCCAAATGTACAGCGTGCCGGGGCTGCCAGATCGCGTGTAAGCAATGGAATGGTTTACCGGGCACAAAGACAAAAAATGAGGGAACTCATCAAAATCCTATGGATTTGTCCTTTGAAACTTACAAGCTTGTAAGGTATGCAGAGGGAACTCATCCGGATGGAAAAAATTATTGGAACTTTTTTTCCGAGCAATGCCGCCACTGCATCAATCCAGGTTGCATGGCTGAAGCGGAAAAAGGCGAGATCATTCAAGACGAAAAAACAGGCGCCGTTCTTTTTACCCCAAAAACAAAAAGCCTCAACTTTGAAACGGCTCGTGAGGGATGTCCTTATGATATTCCTCGGCAATACCCAAAAACTAAGGAAATGTTCAAATGCACTATGTGTTTTGATAGAATCACCAACAACATGATGCCTGCCTGTGTAAAGTCATGCCCCACAGGAGCAATGGTCTTTGGGGAACGTGACAAAATATTGGCAGACGCCAAATCGCGTGTAGAAGAGCTAAAAAAGAGCTACCCCAAGGCACAGGCATTGAATCCCGATGATGTAAGAGTTATCTACATTGTCACGGATGCCCCCGACAAATACTGGAAATTTGCCGCCGGCAAATAGTCAACATTTGTTTCTTTTACAGCCCCACTTTTTTGACAGTGGGGCTGTAACCCATTCTAAACCCCTCCCGTTTCGGCCCAATCATTCAAAATAGAATTGCCTGGTTGCCCACAACATTCAACCTCCTTGCTCTTTCTCCTTACCTATGGCATTTTTGTAATGTTTGTTTTGAACTCTGGTTTTCTTATCGCTCGTCAAAAAACAATTTTAGACATTTCATCAAGGAGTCAAAAATGACATCAAGCGACAACTCTTGTGTTGATTGCTCTTCAATAAAAGAATCATTTGACCGATTAAGGGCTGAAATACCCAAACTCAAGACAATAGCCGATAGTTTTGAAGAATTATTTGTGAGGTTGGCATCTACAAAAGACATGATTCCCGGTATATCCGTAGAAAAATCCGAGTTAGACACAATAAGGTTTTCACAAGGAGTTCCTATCATGAGAGATTGGAAAGTTAATATTCCTGCAGACCAATTTCTCGTGTCAGCTCAGTCCGTGATTCCGGCAATGCAAGCTTGTTTTCCCAACATCATGGAAAAACTGGATAAATACCTTGAATATATTAAAACAAACAAAGATGAGCCAATTGAGTTTTTAATCCAAGATCAGATAAGCTCATCCAAGAGTTTTCGAGATATGGGCAAGGCTATCAGCCTGGAAGATGAAATTACAGCCTTCATTACAACAATTATTTTAAAACCATTTGCAGAAAAGATAGCTGAATCCTTGAATCCCCTACCTGCCGATCTGAACTGGACTAAAGGTTACTGCCCTATTTGCGGTTCTTGGCCTGAGGCAAGCTTTATTAGGGGCGCTGAAGGCAGGAGAAGCCTCAGATGCTCTTTTTGCGCGTTTGAATGGGCCTTCCCTCGACTCATGTGCCCATTCTGCGAGACGACTGATCAAACAAAATTGGAACTTTACTATTCGGATGACAGGAGTTTCGAGCGGGCTGAACTCTGTAATGATTGCAAAAAATATATCGTCAGCCTGGACACGAGAAACATGATTTCAATTCCAGCCCCGCAGGTCACAGCGCTAGGAATGATTTACCTCGACATACTTGCGCAAGAAAAAGGATATTCACCGGGGGCTATTTGCGCATGGAATGTCATCGATGTAGAAAAGCCCAAGTAATATCAAATAGGCTTACGCTACAAAACTTTCTGCTAAACTACCAAAGTCTCAGCAAGGCGTCTTGCCTGATTTTCATGCGATGCGTTGATTGAGTCAGGGGAAGCGCAGAAAGGTATTACCAAATTGTGAAACTCCTTTAGCTTACAGTAATGCATCAAGTGATTGTATGCAGTAACCAATATATCGGCGTTATTTTCTAACGGTCCTCCGCAGGTTACCACTAGGGCCGATTTCTTGGTTTCCAAAAAACTCTTGTGCTGTTTAGAACCGTAATTTTTTACTAAACAATAATGTCGATCAACAAGCGGCTTTATCTGAGCGGCCCAAGACCAACAATATAATGGTGTTGAATAGATGATAACATCGGAATTGATCATTCTATCAAAGATCTTCATGGCGTCATCTTTTTGTGAGCAACCCGGAGCATCAATTACTTTTAAACACTTATAACAGCTAATGCACCCGCGGATGTCGTAGTCTGTAACATTTATCCGGTTGACCGACTGATTCAAGCTTTTCAGATGATCTTCCAAAATACTAAGCATCCGAGCCGTGGATCCCTTCTTGCGAGGCCCTCCCAAAATGGTTAGAATGTTCATGTTCAAATTCACCTAGTCTCTTTTTTTCTGTCTGCAATACTATATAGTTTTGTAATTTACAACAAATTCGCAGAATCTTTTTATGATATCAAAGAGATCTTCAGAAAAATCTTTTTTCTTGCCATTCTTTCTCTTCGCCATTGCGGCCTCCGGATTAATCGCCGCATATCTGAGCGTCGGAAACGTTTCCATTTCCCCACAATCCCTTCAAAAGAAATTGTTGGAACCGTTGGTAAGATTGATTTTTTTCTTGGGAATCGGTCTTTTCGTCGGTCAGGTACTAGAATCGACCGGATGGACAACGCATCTGGCAAGATGGGTCAGACCAATGACCAAATGGGGCAATCTCAAAGACGAAAGCGCTGCCTCATTTGTAACTAGTTTTGTATCTGGTATTGGAGCCAATACCCTCCTGATGACTTTCTACCAGGAGGGAAAAATATCACGTAACGAATTGATACTCACTTATTTACTGAACAATGGGCTTCCCATGTTTCTGCTCCACTTACCCACAACTTTCTTCCTGGTCGTGTCATTGGCAGGTAAAGCAGGCGCCATTTACCTGGCTCTGACCCTCTCGGCCGCCTTGTTGAGAAGCATCCTGATACTGATCATTTGTAGACTGAAACTCCCCAAAGCTTGTTGGTTCTGGAGTCCGATTGTGCCTGACAAGAAAAAAACGACACAGAAAACGGCCACAAAAATTTGGATCAAATTCAAGGAGCGGTTTTTTCGCGTAGCCCTATATACAGTTCCGATTTACACTATTGTCTTCTTGATCAATGAATACGGTCTATTCACCTGGATGAGGCAACGTTTGGCATCCTCAATCACCGATGAACTTTTTCCTGTGGAGGCCGCCGGAATGATCATATTTTCTCTTGCGGCTGAATTTGGAGCAGGAATGGCTGCAACGGGAGCTTTGCTCTCAACAGGCGCATTGACAGACAAACAGGCTGCAGTGGCTCTAGTTGTGGGAACGATAATAGCCACGCCCATCAGAACATTGAGACATCAGCTCCCAACGCATCTCGGCCTTTTTGATCTAGCTCTAGGAAGCAAACTTCTCGCTCTGAGTCAATCCCTGCGAGTCGTTTCCTTAATATTAGTGACAGCCCTGTATGGCTTATTGCTCTAGTGGAACCGTAACGTCTCACGCGTGAAAAACTAATTCGTTATCAACATGCTCAGAATCGTCATGTGCCTGTAATGGTTCCTATCGGCAAATGAATTGCTTGAACGGAATATTTTAGCCCATGACAGCAATGATCATTGCAATAAATTTTTGTATGAATCTCTCCAATTTATGATTGAATTAGACAGGCTAAAGCTGTATACAATTAAGGGCTGATCATGAAAGTTATTGCCGGTCACTATCGTGGATTCAACATTCCCGCTCCAAAAGGATTGAGATTGAGGCCCACCGCTAATCGTGTCAGGGAGGCGGTTTTTAGTGCCATAGGTGCTCATGTCGAAGGAAAGGCCGTGCTGGACTTGTTTGCCGGCTCAGGAGCGTTTGGCTTCGAGGCCTTAAGTCGAAATGCGATAAATGTTGTTTTTGTGGATCGTAGCCGAGTTGCATGCGCTCACATCAAACAAGTGGGCGAACGATTAGACTTGCACAACAAAATGCTGATCCTGAACTCAACAGCCCTTAAGGCCGTCAAGAAACTCGTTGCGGAGAATATTAAATTCCCCGTGATATTTCTCGACCCTCCCTATAATTCTCCTAGTTTGGATGAGATTTTGGAATTCGGAGATTTTCCATGTCTTTTTTCAGATGACACCTTGATTATCTGTGAAACTTCAGTTCGCTCGAAGTTATCTAATCCGCCCAAAAAAACTGAAATTTTCTTCTCCCGTAAGTACGGTGAAACTTTGGTAAATATCTTTCGCGTCGTTGACAAAAAATATATGACACCCCGGTGAGGCCCAATGACATTAGAAAAGAAAATTGCTATTTACCCAGGAACTTTCGATCCGATTCATAACGGTCATGTCGAGATCATACAAAGAGCTCTCGGTACTTTCGATTCAATAATTGTTGCTCTGGGTTTGAATCCTGAAAAACATACCATCTTTAGCATTGAAGAGCGCATGGATATGATCCGAAATAGCGTCGATGGTGATCCGAGAATAGACTGTGATCATTTCGAAGGATTGCTGGTGAGATATGCAGAGGAAAAGAAGGCTAGAGCTATAATCAGAGGCTTACGAGCCGTTTCAGACTTCGAGTATGAATTTCAGTTAGCGCTTATGAACCGTAAATTATCCAGGAATATTGAGACATTTTTTCTCATGACTGCGCACAGATATCTTTATGTAAGTTCAAGAATCATTAAGGCGACGGTCATGGCTGGAGGATCTCCAGAAGGCTTGGTGCCCGATTATGTTCTGCAAGTGCTGAAAAGGAAATTTCCCAATATAAAAGATATGTCATAGAATCAAAAAATAG
The DNA here is from genome assembly GCA_050176095.1 of Desulfomonilaceae bacterium. Classification (GTDB taxonomy): domain Bacteria; phylum Desulfobacterota; class Desulfomonilia; order Desulfomonilales; family Desulfomonilaceae; genus CAITZA01. The sequence goes on along the minus strand of JBFXII010000022.1, from coordinate 4,091 downwards.
AGGAATAATCATGAAAAAATTACTATCACAAAGAGCTAGCGAACTGAAACCATCAGCGACTCTGGCCATTTCTGCTAAAGAAAAAGAATTGAAAGGTCAGGGAATTGACGTGGTTGGTTTTGGGGCGGGGGAGCCAGATTTCTCAACACCGATCCACATCAGGGAGGCGGCAAAAAAGTCTCTTGATAATGGAGAAACTTTTTACACTCCCGTTGGAGGCTCTCCACGGCTAAAAAATGCTATAATCAAGAGATTTAGGGAGGATTATGGCCTCGAGTATAAGCCTGAACATATTCTTGTCTCTTGTGGAGCCAAGCATAGCTTATATAACGTATTCCAAGCTATCATAAATCCGGGTGATGAAGTTGTGATTCCAGCCCCGTATTGGGTTTCATATCCGGAGATGGTGAGTTTGTCCGGTGGCACACCCATAATTGTTCCATCATCTGAAAAACAGAATTTTGAGCCCGATGTCGCACTCTTAGAGTCTTTGATTACCAAGAAAACCAAAGCCTTGCTTGTCAACTCGCCTTCAAACCCTACCGGCATAATGTATTCAAGGAAATTACTCGAGGAGCTGGCAGCGGTCGCAGAAAAATATGACCTTTTAGTAATTTCCGATGAGATTTATGACAAACTGATTTACGACAAATTGACCTTTACTCCGTTTGCTTCCTTGCCTGGTATGCATAAGAGGACAATTACAGTGAACGGAGTTTCAAAAACATATGCCATGACAGGTTTTAGAATCGGCTATTTAGCTGCTCCGATTATTGAAATAGTTAAGGCAGCTACTGATATACAGAGTCAGTCAACTTCGAATCCGTGCGCTACGGCTCAGGCTGCAGCCATTGAGGCTTTGTCAGGCCCTCAGGATGAAGTTGAGAAGATGAGGCAGATTTTTGAGAAACGTCGAAATTTGATGGTTGATCTGGTCAATGGCATACCAGAATTGTTTGTCCTTAGCCCTCAAGGAGCCTTCTACACTTTTGTAAACACTTCTAAACTGAATGGCAAAAATGGCATCAAGAATTCAACAGACTTTGCCAACTTACTCCTGGAAAAGTATCATGTCGCATGCGTTCCAGGCGGACCTTTTGGTTCAGAAGATCATATCAGACTCTCGTTTGCGACCTCTGATCAAGTAATTGGAGAGGGCATCAGACGAATTGGAGTGGCATGTAAGGATTTGGGATGACTCGGGACAACCCTCTCATTTTATTGACGAATGACGACGGCATACATGCTGAGGGTTTAAAAGTATTAAAGGAGGCTGTGGGGCGTCTAGGAGAGGCCAGGATTGTTGCTCCTATTACCGAACAAAGCGCCGTGGGCCATTCCATAACACTTTATGACCCGATAAAAGCTCATGAAGTTAGAAAAGACGGGTCATTTTACGGTTATGGGATCGGTGGTACCCCAGCCGATTCCGTCAAGTTAGCGATACACTGCTTGTTGGACAGGCTCCCTGACTTGGTGATATCCGGCATCAATAATGGGGCGAATCTCGGCATTAACGTTTTATATTCAGGGACGGTTTCAGCTGCTACTGAAGCCGCAATTCTCGGAGCCCCATCCATGGCGGTATCTATTGCGGCCAAAAAGGATCCGCCTTTTGAATATGCCATACCGCACATACTAAGAATAGCATGTTGGCTTCTCAAAAATCGTTTGCCTTTAGGTGTTGCTCTCAATGTAAATATACCTGCTTTACCTCCAGAGGAGGTCAAGGGGTTTAGAAGGACACGACAAGGTTTGTCAAAATTCAATGAAACTTTCGACAGGCGAGCAGACCCGAGGGGAGACCATTATTATTGGCTTTCAGGAGAAGCCTTGCCAGAAGAACTCGACGATGAAATAGATACAGTAGCTGTGACAAAAGGTTTCGTTTCTGTGACCCCACTTTTCTACGACCTGACAGCTCACAATTTCTCTAGAGACATTGAGTCATCGCTGAAAAATATATGAACGAACTGTCTGAAAAAATTGATTTGACGCAAATTGAATCTCGCCTTGGTTACAATTTTTGTGACACGGAACTTCTCGTGGGCGCTTTAACCAGGAGAAGCTTTTGGCATGAAAATAGGAGCACATGTTCCGAGAATAATGAACGAATGGAGTTTCTGGGAGATGCTGTCCTAGGTCTTACAATTGCTAACATTCTATACAAAATTTTTCCTGACGCAAATGAAGGAGACCTGCAAAAAAAACGAGCGTCTATAGTAAACAGGGGCGCATTGGCACGCCTTATGAGAACCCTGGGCTTAGCCCAATATATTCGAATGGGAAAAGGTGATGAAATCTCGGGTTGTAGAGACCGAGACTCAATTCTTGCCGATACTTTGGAAGCTATAATTGCTGCAATTTACATAGATTCGGACTTCAACACCACCTATAGGATTATTGAACGTCTTTTTTCGGGACTCATTCAACAAACAAGTGATTCATCGTTTATGGATGATTGTAAAAGTCGTTTGCAGGAATTGACTCAGGCCCAGCTCGGACTGACCCCCTTTTACGAAGTTCTCGGGGAATGGGGAGAAGAACATAAAAAAACTTTTAGTGTAGCCGTATACGTAGGCGAAAATCTTGCCGGATCTGGTGAAGGCGCTAGCAAAAGGGAAGCCGCTCAGGTAGCCGCAAGAAATGCGTTAGCCTTTTTCCGAAATGAAATAACCATCTGAATTAGTTCGAATATCAGGCCTATAAATCAAATAACATACGAATTGATATGTTTTCCTCTATTGACCTCTAAGAATTTAAAACACAATTTAAGTAAGGTAATATTTTTTTAAACTTCTGGCAATTCCCTACTCTTTTGAAATTTAGAAAGGATCTGAAATGGTAACAGAAATTACTCGTAGAGAGGCATTGTCTGGTGTTTTCGCGGGGGCGAGTGTAGGAGCGCTTTCCATGTTGCTGTCGGATGAAGCCTTAGCGGCAACTAAAGCAGAAACAGGCGCTATAGACTTATTGAAGCTACCTGCCCTACCCTTTCCTGAAGATGCCCTGGAACCTATTATTGACAAAGAGACAGTCAAGATTCACCATGGGAAGCACTTTGCCGCTTACATAGCGGGCCTGAACAAAAATCTCGAAGATCTGAACAAGGCAAGACACTCGGGAAATTATGACAGCATCAAGTGTATTTCAAAAGATCTGGCATTCAATGCGTCTGGAGTGGTTTTACACTGGATCTATTTCAGCACCATCGGACCGGCCGCTTCGAAGACTCCTCAAGGCAAGATAGTCGAACTCATAAACCGCGATTTTGGATCCGTCGAAACATTCTGGAAACAGTTCGCTGCGGCTACAAAAAGTGTTGAGGCCTCAGGGTGGGGAGTTTTAGCGTGGGAACCTTTTTCTAAAAAATTGTTGATCATGCAGGCGGAAAAGCACCAAAACCTGACCAGTTGGGGCGCAATGCCATTGATGGTTTGCGACGTCTGGGAACATGCCTATTACCTGAAATACCAGAACAGAAGAGCCGAATATGTGGACAATTTCTCGAAAATAATAGCTTGGGACAAGGTAGAAGAGCGACTGAAGACTTATTGCGCTATTTAAGCTCTTGAATGAGACGCCTGGATTAGATTGCATTACAAATAAAGTCCAGGCGTATTAAATAAGTCATCAATCTGTTACTGCTCTAACACTTCAATAGATTTTCCTGAGATTCAGCCAGCTAAAAGCTAAATTTCTCATCCGGCCTACGTTCAGGAACATATTGCTGATCAATCTTACCTTCGTTCCAGTCTTGCGACACATAAAGGTTGCAATAACAACTCCCATAATCCCTTATGTCCGCTTCTCGGTATTCACAGGGGCATATTATGTCCTTGTCCTTTTCTCGATCAGCGGAAGCCAAACGACATGGGCAGCACATGTACCCGTAACGTTCACGATTTACCAGCAATGAGGAAAGTAACTGAAACACATGCTCCTTGTCCTTGTTGAAAAAAAAACCTTTTGGTTCCTGGGTCTTTCTAAGCATTTCATACAGTTTCTCAACGTCTGTCATAATTTGTTACTCCGAATAGATTTATAATTTCTTAAAGATGACAAATTTAAAAAAAGTGTTTTTAACTGTA
>JBFXII010000021.1:0-13670 GCA_050176095.1 Desulfomonilaceae bacterium | reverse complement strand
AGCTATCAATGCAATGCTGGTACACATTTAGCTGTGCATACTTAAACGGCCAATGAATGACTGTGACCACGCCATTGTCAACGTATTCCTTTAATATTCGATGCGCAATTGGATGCTCTTCATTGTAATATATAACAAAATGCTCGACACCGACTAGCACATGATAGTCAACCCATTCCTTCAGGTATTCATTCTCCCTCTTTGCAATGGCGCACAATCCCAAGTAGCACCACTCAGGCCCATTGAAGTTCATACCTGGACTCCTTTTCGCAAGCTGATGGATGCTGGCTCAGGCCTCCCCCGATGGCCCTGCCTCTCCTCGTGGTCGGCGGTAGCCACTAGGCAATAGACTTTTAATGTTAAAATGACAAGTTTACTTTATATTCTTTGACAATACACATAGCATACTTGCTTAATCAAAAATCAGCCTAGCCCTAGACTGTCCGAAAAGGACGGTCCCATGGGCGAGATTCTTAAGGTTTTTGGCAAGCGCATGCGGTCCCTTCGCAGGGCGAAGGACATGACCCAGGAGCAACTTGCTGAACGGGCAGGATTGTCCCTACAAAGCGTAGGAGAAATTGAGCGCGGCAGGGGGAATCCGACCTTGGTGAACATAGAGCGGCTATCTGCTGCGCTGGAAGAAGACCTGACCGTCCTCTTCGACGTGGGTGACGTGGGGTTGACCAAGGAGCAGGTCCAGAAAGAGCTGGAACAGCTTCTCGCTGGGGCGTCCGAAGAGCAGGTGCGGGCAGTCCTGACGATGGCCAGGGTCTTGATCCAGAAGTGACGAAGTGAAGCCTCCATCACAGCAACCATCATCCGTCTTCGGCCCGTAGAAGAACGCGCTCCAGCTTCTCCCGGAACTGCGCTGACAGGTTCAGCCCGATTTCCGAACAGCCCCTGACCAGTGAAGTTCCTCCGAATGCATCCGGGGCAACAGCCCCCATCAACTGAAAGAGCTTTTCGATCGGTCGGAAGTGCTCAACAAGCACGTCAAATTGATCAAGGCTATCCTGCCCTTCCTGTCCGCCCTCGCCCTCCACGATGTTCACAGGTCCTCCGGCAAGCACAACGTCAGGACAGGTTCGCCATGATCACCAGGGCCAACATGGAGGATGCACCGAACCTTTTCGTGCCTCCCCGGCTTCATCAGAAACAGCACCTCAAATTCGACTCGATCCTGTTGAAGTCCCGTTCGCGCCGACACCGCAGCAAGGCTCATCAAATCGTGCAGGCGTCCCGCCAGCGACTGCCCCTCCCCTTCCAGCCCCGGCGGCGGAGTGACGTAGCGGTTGAATAAGTTGTCGCCGATGACAAATGGCAGCTTGAACCCGTAGGATTTCGCCTCGGCTGTGACGTCGATTAAAACCCCGTCCTCAATGGCCTGGGCGCGTGAGTAACTGAATATGATGGGCCAGGATTCGTCAGACATGGCAACTCCTTCGATTCTTCAGCCTACAAGGGCTACAGGTGGGCTTTTACGCAAAAGCATTTGAGAGCCATCATGGCCCGGTCAATATTCTTCGCAGAGAAGTCCTCAGCCAAGAGGCTGCGCAAGTGTGGAAGAGCGATGAAGCTAATGCTCGGACGATGTGACTTTATTACCACGATGACTCTGTTAAGCGTCTTCGCTGAAAATGCGTCAGCGAGAATCGCTCTAACATCGTAAATACGAACGTCGCCTGAGGCTACATACTCCGTAGCCATCTTTCCCTCCTCTTATTGAATGGGGTTAGGGGGAGGAAGAAAGGGTAGCCTGGGGCAGGCGGGTTGGTCACGGGAGGAAAATTAAAACTGGAAGCGCAGGATCCTGCGCATGCGGTTTGAGCCAGTGATCAAAACTTGGTTTGACCACGGGCGCGGGCACGGGCTATCTAAGGCAGGAATAATGTTGGCTATGTCTCGTCAATTTCAGTCGTGGCGTGCCCTTGGAGCTGTGGATGGATTACTCGACGGACCAACTTATCGGATTCATGCAGCAGTCGGAGCCGGTTGACGACGCGACACGCATGAAAATTTTCGAGTTCCTATCCCAACGGTTCTCACTGATCCCCTTGAAGGGTGGATTCCCTGCTCCAGGCAATTCCTCACGAGAGTTCAAGGCCCCTGTCGAGCGCGACTGGAGCCAGTGGTGCTCCCGGAAAAGACCATTCGCCACCTCCGACTTCTTCCCTGAGAGAGCGGGCATCGCCTGTGGCCCTGCCAGCGGCGTCTTTGTCCTGGACATCGACGACATGGACAAATTTCAGGAATGGCTTGCTGCCCATAAGCTGCATGAGCTTCCAGCGACGTTGACGATCAAAACTGGCGGCACCGGCAAGCGATATCACTACTACTTCCAGTATCCTCAGGATGGTAAGAGCTACGGGAATCGCTCCGTCAGAGGCGTATTCGATATTAGGGGCCAGGGAGGACAGGTCCTTTGCCCCGGCTCGCTCCACCCTGAGACGCGGATGCCCTATGTCATATCCAATCTTGCTGAAATTGCAGAAGCACCCCGCTGGCTTCTGAACTATACCCTCCACAAGTCCGTTCAGGCAGACAATGCCGCTCCATCCCTGACGAATGAAGCGCACGAGGTTCCGATTATGACTCAGAGTTCAGCGACTCCCCAGCCCAGCGATCAGTTTGTCGCAAATCTCCCGGTATCAGAGGAGCTCAAGCAAATGATCCTGACACCGTTTCCCAAGGGGCAAAGATCGGAACATTCAATGGCTGTCCTTGTCGGGTTGTTAAGTGCGAACATCGACGAAAAGACCATTCTCAGCATTTATGATTCGTACCCAATAGGCGAAAAAGCAAAAGAATCTGGCTACCAGTGGCTTGAACGTGAAATAGAAAAAGCGAAGCAGCACATCTCCATGGTAAAAACCAGCGCCCCCCTTCCTAATAATCCTTTTGTTTCGTCAGCAACTCAAGCACCCAAGGTCAGTTACTGCGTCTTCAATGCCATGGACGTAGTAAACAAGAACATCCAATTTGATTATTTCATCGACAATTTCTGGCCTAAGGGCGAGCCCTTGTTGATTACTGGTCCTGGTGGTTCTGGGAAGTCAATCATGACACTTCAAATTGCCATGGATTTGATTTCTCCTCCTGCGCAGGGCTTCCTGGGTACATTCAATGTGAAGCCAACACCGCATAAGGTTCTTTTCGTCCAGTCGGAGAATACATTCGTCGGGATGAAACAACGATTTGTGGAAGTTCGTTCGCCAAAGTCAGGATACCAAATTCCTGACCAGCTGCTCCAGGACGGGATATTCTTCCTGGGTGTAAACAACGACATCCGGTCGATTGGTGACATGATGAGCCAGTCGTTCTTGGATGCGATCCAAAAGGCTGTCGAAACGCATCAGACGGACATCATCATCCTTGACCCGCTGATCAGCTTCCATGGGCAAGACGAGAACTCAAACGACCAGATGCGCCGCTTGCTCGATCAGGTAGCGGTTTTCACCGAGAGCCTTGGAGCTTCACCGCTCCTGATTCATCACCACGGGAAGTTCACCAGCGAGTCGGGACCTGGAGGAGGAAGAGGAGCCAGCGCCATTGGCGACTGGTCCCCGAACACCTGGGAACTGACATATAATAAGAACCAGAAGCGTTTTACCCTGACCCACAAGAAGGCCAGGAACCTTGCTCTTCAGGGAAGCCTTGACCTTGAGCTTCACCACCTGAGATTCCGTCCCTTGACGTCTCAATCGGCTGCTTCAGGATCGGCACAGATAGCTGTGCAGGCTCTCCAGAAGCTTGGTGGGACTGCAACCTCAAAGGATCAACTCAAGAAAGAAGTTCAAGACCTGTACAGCACTCATAACACTGGAAAGACAATCTCCCAGAATACTGCTGGCAAGCGTATTGATGAAGCAGTCGCAGCGGGATTGATCAAGGAGAATCCCATTCAAGGCAGCAAGAGCAAAGGATATTCCTTCTAATCAAGCAAAGAGACGGACCCTTGGGGATTTTCCGTCAAAGGCAACATCGGCAGTTGACGTCAAAACTTATTGTGCCTTAAAATCTCAAAAGATTTCATATGGTTATCCTGAGATTTCAAAGGCAAAGGCAAAATCGCTCTGGCGGTGGTAACATATTGATTTTATTTTATAAGCAAAGGCAAAATCGCTTATATATTTAGGGGTGGGTGCCTTTGCACCCCACCCCATATCACAATAGTGACGACGACGCTGCCAATGGAGACGACACAGGACAAAGCAACTCAAAAACGTCATCAAAGAATTTTTTCAAAGAATATAATCCAATAATGTTTGCTTAAAATAGAACTTATTTGACAGAGGTTCATAGACAGCGACGACAGTAGCTATATCAATTGACACTGCACCTAAGCCATTACTCGTTCAGACTGTACATTCAATCGACGACGTCTCTTGCCTTGAAAAATCAGAACTTCAAGCCGGTGGAGATCGACATGGGATTCAAAGACAATCTCAAGAAGCTGAAGGAAGTGGCAAGCGCAGCCAAAGACAAAGCTGTCAATTTCGTCTCTGAAGTTTGCGCTGTGACGCGAGAAGGTCCATGGCGGGCAAGTGACACTATGGTCCTGCTGAAGGGTGCATAGAGCGGAGCCTGGGACCAGTTCCTGATTTCAGTGAAACCGGACGCGCAGGATGCTGCGCATATGGACACGACTTCTCTCGGATAGTGGGCCAGACGGGGGATGCTGAAAACGGACTTTGGGCCATATCTGCGATTTCCTGCGATTTCGCCCAAGGGGGGACACCCAAACCCCAGGACCAGCCCCAAATCCCAGGAAGGGGGTGCCCCGCGCGAATCCAGGGGGCCAGGGGGGATGCCGGGGACGGGGAGCCTGGGGGATGTCATAGTATCGGCGTTTTTAAGAGCTGCGCACCGACGATTCATTGTCAATATTTTTACAGTGTTCTCTCATGGTTAGACCGTGTGGCCTGTGTACAGAGAAGACTTGACCGAGGTGCTGGGGGTTTGTCATTTGCAGGAGGCACACAATTGGTAGTTTCATGCAACTCAGTCAAGATGCCCACGTCTTTATAGCATTAGCAACTGAATCAGTCCGTTTGCATCGAGGGATTTGGTGGAGCAATGTCTAATTCAAAGTTTAGCCTGACAAAAGTGTTGGTTGAATGCCCTGAATTGGTAGAGGGATGTATTGACCTCGTTTGTTCGGCAATTCCTGACGACACGAAAGTTGCGATCACTGACAAGCTTGCGAATTCATATACAGCCTTGCAGTCTAAGTGGAAATCTTTCTGTGGCAATTACGAAGAACAACTTAAATCATTTTTGCCGTTCGTCGGATATGTTCATGACATGACCGCTGGGAATGACATTTTTTGGTTCGAAGAGAGTGGCGAGTTTTATTATGGCAGTGTCGAGATAGACGAAGAAGAACGGCATGAATATAAATTATCAATAAACAAAAACGGCAGCACTTGTTTAGATGTTATAATATTCATAAATGAACTTCAAGATAAATATTTTTGTATTGGTCAAGAAGGATTGTCTCTTCATCCGCTTCTTGACAAGAAACTGAGTGACCTCTTTTTGCTTGTTGAAGACATGGTTTCAAAGGAGGGATGTCCAGAGCCAGATCAGGAAGAAGATATTGAAAATCAGACAACGATCGAAGACAGAAGAATACCTTCTTTTATTTCTCAATTAATAGTGCTTACAGAGAAAAGGTCGATTACATGGAAGGCAAAAGAAGGCTCCAACAAAAGGTTCCGTGTTTTAATAAAGAAGCGCAATGACATACAGATTTTAGTTGAACTGATGCGCGACGACAATGGTTCTGTTGAAGTGAGAGCTGCTCAAGTAATTGATAAAAGTTTGAAGAAGATGTTTCACATTGCCCCTGAAGATTGCTTCGAAAACAGTGAGATGGAAGATAACGTCAAACATCTTTATGCTCTAGTTGAGAGCGAATGTTTATAGCCAGTCGCCGTTGACGCTATCAACCCACAGGGATTACCACTTTGAACCCAATTATAGGATGCGAGTGCTCAAAAATCCGGGGTATGAGTTTTTATTTTTCCACTTCGTCTTTGCAAAATGGCTGGAAACTCCGATCTGTCACCACTTTGTTTCGAAACGAATCGCAGCAATTCCATCTGAAAATCGTATGAAATTGCTACGTGACAACACAAAACAGAGGTGGTCTCTAAACTGCATTTCTCGAATCAAAGTCAATAAATAATGACAGATAGGTAGCGATCTAGTCGGCGAAAGTAAGCAGACTGGCAATACCCAAGGTGACAAGAGGGCCAGGGTAAATCCCCGGCCCCCTGTGTCTGAGTCAATCTGAGCTTGAATCTACCCTGGACCTACAATCAGGCAAGATGTACCAATGGGGACGAGAGGTTCATGGTCTTTGAAATAGTGTTGTGACCCCAGTTGGTTATCGTGCATTTCTCTGGTCGGCTCATGTCCGTTTGAGTAAACGTTCCATGGTCTCCCGGAACTGTGCCGCCAAGGCCAGTCCAATTTCACCGCAATCCGTGACCAGCGACCCACTCTCTCCGTCAGTGCCGGTGCGGTTCATGAGTCGGAAAAGGTTTTCGATTGGCCGAAACTGGTGGATAAGCACGTCCAACTGGTCGATGGGGGCTGCGGTTTCAGATGCGGCGGTGTCCTTGGTCACAAGTCCTCCGGCAGGCAGATGGTGATGACGGGGTCACTGGTGTCGCCGGGACCGACATGAATGACGCATCGGACGGTTGCCCGCTGTCCAGGCTTCATGAGAAAAAGCACGTCGAACTCAACGCGATCCTGAGACAAGCCTTTCCTGGCCGCGACCATGGATAGCGTTAGGAGGTCATGGAGCCTGCCTTCCATTGACTGCCCTTCTCCCTCGAGTCCACTGGGCGGAATGACGTACTGCTGAAACAGATTGTCGCCAATGGCGACAGGTAACTTGAATCCATACACTTTCGCTTCGGTAGTGACGTCGATCAGGACGCCGTCCTCAATGGCTTGGGCGCGGGTGTAGCTGAATATGATGGGCCAGGATTCATCACTCATGAATTATTCCTCATGGATTTTGTCGGGAGTCGGTGGTCAGCAACCAGGAAGGGCCATCGTCTAGTTATCTGCCTGGGGACGAAAGCACTTCAGCGACATAATCACTCTGTCGATGGTCTTCTTTGAGAAGTCTTCTTCGAGAACTGACCGCATATCTGAAAATTTTATGATGCTTGAGTTTGGACTTGCTGTCCGTATTGCCATGACAACTCGGTTAATCGTTGTACAAGATAAGTCGTCAGCCAAAGCAGCTCTGAAGTTCGTGACCGCAATAGATTCAGATTGTGGTGAAATAGTAGTCATTACTCTTGCCTCGTGTTGAAGATTCCTTGGGGCCAGGGGCCAGAATACCTTTGCCCAAGCAAGCTGGTCACGGGAGGAGTACGAAAACTGTTTGCGCAGGATCCTGCGCATCTGGTTCAGGGGGAGACAGCCAGGATGTGGGTCACGCTTACCCTCAGAAAATAGTATGTATTTCAAACCTAACGAATTTTGGTCGTTCTAAAGATTCAATAATCATTGTCGTACGTACAAGGATCCAGCAATAGACAAGCAAGTGCCATTAATGCTGAAGAAAGACCACGCAACAGCACCATAGACGATTTGTCTGCTTAATATACTGACTATCTCTTTAGAGACACAACTGGCGGCGCACAGAGTGGTAATGAACACTAACTAAGCTTAGTAAATCGTTACAATTGAGAGAGATGGCAAATCCAGGCCGAAATAGGACATTGTGAGACAAACTATACAGACTGGAGAGAGCGGGATGCATTAAATAAGAACGCAGAAACAATGTTTTGAAAAATCACCTCACAAAAAAATGGACACCCGGCACTTAATTCGTTAAAAAGGAATAATAGAGGTGGCTGAGATGAAAAATTTGCGTTTCAATATTCATGGCGACAATATAGTTGAGTGTGAAAGGGCGATGGGATTAATTAGGAACTCTTTTCCATTCCTGGATTTCTCAAATGTCACTAAAACAACACTAACGCCTTCGTTCAAACTATCAAGCAACGAGGTGTCATATGAATTCACTTTTTTTCCTGGTTACAGTAGATGGAATAAAAACATTCTTGAACATATATTCAACGGGGCAGGTTTTTTAAGAGAAGCAGCTGATGTAATAATAACAAGCGTAGACAACAATAAGGAAAATACCCTTCTGGCACTGGAGTACTGTAGCGCACTCGCTGCTGGAAACAATGCATGGCAACGGTCCGGCAGAGCATATTCATTTGCAAAGTCTGGCATACCATATATATATATTACGGAGATAGGGGGATTTGAGCTAGACAGCTCAAGAAATCAAAAAAACAGAAGGTTCCCAAACGTAGCCGTTCCTTGGAGCTATTTATCATACAGTGCCAACAACGACTGCATATGCTACACTGCATACGAATTGAGTCCAGCAGCAGATGAAGATTTTGCAAATAAATTCTCAAACTGCATAACGACAAACATTGTCTGCGATTTAATACGCACGATTATTGCCAAGAACAAAGAAAAAACAAGCACTGATGACATGAAAAAAGCTTGTATAGAGTTCATATCTCTTATTGACAAAGACAAGCAAAGGACAAAAAGCATTTGGCAAGAGGCGCTGCGACAAGCCAAGGAGTCTGAAAAGAATGTTTTATTTGACAAATATTCATACAAGTGGAGCAAGTCTATCACAATAGAAACAACACCCACCCTGGGAATGCTTACAGACGCAATAAATTCTTACGGATTAAGCATAACAAAAAAATCAATTCCATTAGCTTATGTTCCCGCAGGCAATGTACCGTTTATAGTGCGTTCCATTGAAAAAATATATCCTCAGCTAAAAGACAAGATACAAATCCCGAAATATTCCGACTTGGTGATATGCTTAATTGCAGGCTTCAAGCCTCGCGGAGACGACTCTCGACCCGACAGAGGGCTTCTTCCCTTAGCACGCATGCTTTTTGGTGAAAACACTCCTGTTCTTTCAATTGTATACGGACCTGGAAAAACTGAAGCCTGGAACATGCTTCAAGGTGAACCATTAAAGTTAATGGGTGCAAACGGACTATGGGAGGCGGTTCTCGGCTTAAGTAATTATGCTATTGTTGATTCAACGACTTGCCAAAACCCAATCTTTGTGGATTGCAAGAGTTGCAGGGAATATGTTCACAAAACTGATGGGCCTGGAGTTGTATGTGGACTCCCTCTTGCTTTTAGCGAGCATGACGTTGATTCAATTTTACACTATTTATTTAGATATATACTTGAAGAAAGTTGCTTTGAAGGAATGTGCAACCCTCCTGGAGGTGACTGGAGTGGAATATCAATACTTTCAGACGACCAGGCTACAGAGTATAAATGGCTGAACTTGCCTCGAGTCAGCAGCAATGAAACTAAAAGACCTGATCATGTAGTGCAATTATTCGTGGATGGCGAGTGTTATGTGCTCGCCATCGAGTCAAAAGAAAAAGGTTCAAATTTAGAAAGCAACATTGGAAGACGCCTTATAAAATACATTGACGACCTCTTTGCATATCCTCCGAGTGCCTATAAGCCAATGTCTACTCAGTCTTGGAAGCATGACTCGGCAAAGATTAATCTCAAAGGAGTGAAGAAGGTATCTGTTGGTGCTTTCCTTGGTGACGTCACAGTTTACAAGGCAAGATATGATGTGGTGGCATGCGATATTTTGTTTGGCGTTATTATTGATGCCGCGGGAAAGGTGTCATTAACCTGTTACTCACGCACAAGAGGCGCAGAAAAGATAGTTAGCCATCTGGCGAACGCCATAAAGACAAAAGAAAGCTTGATAAAATTCGTTGTCAGAAATTAACATAAAGAGATTCTTTGACGATCTCTTGGGAGTTGGACAGAACCTTCTTCACCGCAGACAGTCCACTGTTTATAACTATTTTTCTTTTATACAACTCGGTTGGCATCTTGTGCTTATACTCAAAGTCACCTCTGTGCCCATCGTATGAGAGAGCCCAATAAACATTTCTTTTGTTCAAACTTTCAAGTTGTTCCAAGAGCTCGGAATGATTTATTTCGCTAAAATACCTCTGCTTGCTATTTGCATAAGGAGGGTCAAGGTAAACTAGGTCTTTTTCCTTTGCCATTTCAATGGTGTCTTTATAATCTTGACAAAAGAAATCGACATTGTGCAGAATGACACTCCATGCAGAAACAACTTTTTTAAAATTACCAGGATCCATCCCTTTTCGTGACAAATGAAAGGAGTTGTTGAATTTTCCTTCAGAATTAAACCTGATAATTCCATTCACACATGTTCTTGCAAGGAAAGAAAGTTCGAGACCGGCAGGATTGTCATTGAAAGCTTTTCTTATTTTGTAAAAATAATCAGGAAAATCATTTTGAAGCATAGCCCACTTTTCGGTGTAATCGGCAATGATTAGAGCGGGATCTTCCTTTACCAATTGCCAAAACTCAACAAGAGGCTTGTATATGTCTCCCGCGATACTTTTGTTGGTACTAGCGAAGTATAGAACGGAGCCACCCCCAAGAAATGGTTCTAGATATCTTTTGTGCTCTGGGAAGGACAAAAAAATCCTATGAGATATAGTACGTTTGCTTCCTGTCCATTTAATCAAAGAGGGCGGTTTGTTGCTTCGAGAAGAATTTATCTTTAACATATTACATCAATTTAAGTTGAATTTTATTTGAGTTTCTTGCGATTACATCGATCGTGCTGTTTGATTCATTTAGAAGCCTTTTTTGGGCAATGCTATAATATTCCTCTTTTACTTCAAACCCAACATAATTTAGCCCACAGTTTTTTGCAGCTAGACACTCAGAGCCACTTCCTGCAAATGGCACTAATAACAATTGATCTTTTTTTGACGACAATTTCAGCATCCGCTCAAGTAGTCGTATGGGCTTTTGAGATGGATGCTTCCCGAAGGACAGTTCCTCCCTAGCTTTGTTGTTTGGAATATCCCACACTGTCCGCATTTGCTTGCCGGGGTTTTTCAGATTGTCCTCGTCGAATTTTCCATTCTTGGCATATTCTGCATCAAAATAATAATCTCTTTTCTTGGCACCTGTATGGCACCATAAGATAGTCTCGTGACTTGCTGTTAACCTTCTGTTGGATAAATTTGGAAAGCTATTACGTTTATACCAAACAACTTCATTTATTATTTCGATTGAATTTTTCTGAAGCAGATAATTTATTATTCCTATGTTGTGATATGTTCCGTGAATCCAGAACGATCCAGTCGGACGAATTAGTCTTGCAACTTCAACGATCCATGCTTCTGTAAAAAAAACATAGTCATTCAGGCTTATATTGTCCCAATCTTCCATTAACTTAGACCAGTTACCTCCCATTCCAGGTAAGTTGACTGAATTATCCCAGGCCCACTTATTACCTTTACTTAAGTTGTATGGAGGGTCAGCTATGGCTATGTCGAAAGAATTCTCGGGAAGTTGCTTCATGCCTTCTATGCAATCTTCCAAATGTAACTTATTGACTTCAAACATGACGATACTCATTCAATAAATTTAACAGGTTACCACAAGCCTAGAGCAGGGGGGCGCGCACTGCCGACTGGACGGGAATCTTTCACCTAAAACAACACGAAACGCAAGCGAAATCCCCTTGATTTTTATAATATTCCAATTATTCAAATGCTTTAAAGGAAATCAGCTGCCACCGCATAGTCGGTGGTATGACGATGCCCCGCTCGAAGGGGGCTAACGATAAGAATAAGAAACTTCCGGTATCCTGACATTATGAATCATTTTTTGGATTTATTACCGAAGGCCAGATTCCCGGAACGGTCGAACCAATTCGGGTCACACCGCCAGAGGCGGTGGTTTATCTGTTGGAATTTGTGATATGATTTTAAATACTGAACTCTTTTGAGCCTGTCCCACAAAGATTTTCAGTGCCAACGGAGCAAATTACCATCCTTAACTGGGTTGAAACGATTTTCAACCGACACATTCGGTAACAATCTAGTCGACGAAAGTAAGCAGGAGGGCAATACCCAAGGTGACAAGAGGGCCTGGGTAAATCCCCGGCCCCCTGTGTCTGATTCATTCTGAGCTTGAATCTACCCTGGACTTACAATCAGGCAAGATGTACCAATGGGGACGAAAGGTCTTTGGTCTTTGAAATAGTGTTGCGACCTCAGTTGGTTATCGTGCATTTTATATCTTGATGGGCTGGAAATCGAACGCGCCATGGGGCAACACTACTTGGCAAAAGCTATTCCTACATCATCGACGCGAGTGAGCCATGAAAGAAGACATCCGTTGGAAGCAGCGTTTCGACAACTACCTCCGGGCAATGCAAACTTTGGGTCGCGGGGTGGAATTGGCGGAGAAGCGTGATTTGTCTGAATTGGAGCAGCAAGGACTGGTTCAGGGGTTTGAGTTCACTCATGAACTAGCCTGGAACGTTCTGAAGGATTATCTGGAAGATGCGGGAGTTTCAGGCATCATAGGTTCAAAAGGGGCGACTCGGGAAGCCTTTAAGAACGGTCTACTTGAGAACGGGGAAGCGTGGATGGATATGATCAAAGCCCGCAACCTCAGCTCTCATACATACAACATTGAAACGGCTGAGGAAATCGTCGAGAACATTCTGACGCGCTTTTACCCCGCATTTGAGCAGTTTGCTAAAACGTTTTCGACGATCGCCGAGAAAAGTGAAAGCGAATAAATGCGCTACGGACTTGGTGAACAAACAGTTAACAAGATACGCCGTGTTTTTGCCGCGCATCCGTCCATTGAAAAGGCAGTGCTGTATGGTTCAAGAGCCAAGGGAAATTACAAACCTGGCTCAGATATTGACCTCACCCTTCATGGAGACGACCTCACTTCCAAAGAGCTTGGCATGATCACTGAGGAATTGGACGATTTATTGCTCCCTTACCAGATAGACCTCTCTCTGTTCCGCCAGATTACCCATGAGGGACTGAAAGAGCATATCGAGAGGGTGGGAGTAGTGTTTCACCAGAGGGAACAGCAAGAGAAACAGTCGACGGAAAATTCCGGTGAGAACATAATTGGTTAACAGGTCAATTTGCGCAGGATCCTGCGCATACGGTTCAGCTTGATCGTTGAGCCAGAACCAAATGGTTTGGCTTCATCGAGAAATCAAAACTATTTGGGATTCGTTCGTCGGCGGGAAACAAGCTGTTATTGATATCAATCCAGATAGTTACGAATCTCCTCAGACTTTTTATGTCCGTACGAGCCCACTCCTCCCCTGTGAGGAGTCCACACGCGGTCCACATCCTGGGGCGAACACAGCACCTCTCTTGATCGTGGCGCTCATCCAAAAATCAAAGTATTTGAAGGTGTTTGAAAAAGTGTTTGAGTCGGCTCGGCCACTCTCACGCCGATAACAGGGGTTCAAATCCCCTTGGGGACGCCAAAGAAAATCAGGGGTTTACAGCAAAAACGCTGTAAACCCTTTTTTCTTATCCAACACTATCCCCCACACAGACGGGAAATTTTGTGGGGTACGCCCCATTCGCCCCCCCCTCCACCGCGTTCGATTTTCGCACACGGCGAGCAAGCCGTCGTCCAGCCACCGGGGAGGCGATCACTTTGGCACTAAGATAAAAGGAGGCCAAAAGGCCGCAAAGGCCCGTGGCATCTAGATTTTCGGGAAATCGCGGTGGCATCGGCGT
>JBFXII010000020.1:0-13803 GCA_050176095.1 Desulfomonilaceae bacterium | reverse complement strand
CAGTGGCATCGGCTCACCGGACTCCTGACAAGGTTATAGAATTGACCAAAAGAGCCGAGGCTGAGGATTGGAAAATCTTCATTGCCGGAGCTGGGATGGCCGCTCATCTGGCAGGTTTTATTGCGGCTCATACTGTAAGGCCTGTCATAGGTGTGCCTATGGATTCATCCGCTCTAAACGGGCTCGATTCACTTCTCTCCACGGTTCAGATGCCTGGTGGCGTGCCGGTGGCAACCATGGGTTTAGGGTCGGCTGGAGCAAAAAACGCAGGCCTGTTTGCAGTCCAAATTCTTGCCTTAACGGATGACGACCTGAAAAAAAAGTTGCTGGATTATCGAAAGGAACAGGCGTTATTAATAGAAGAAAAAGCGGCGGAAATTGAGAAAGCTAACTAGGATGCATTGGAAATAGGAGACTATTTGAGGAACGGACTGCCGAAGCTGAACAAGGTTCAGCCTCGGCGCCAGAAATGTTAGTCGTCGAAATTGCCGCTCGGTCCTTTGTCGGAATCTATTTTAAGAGCTTTTTCCTTAATCTTTTCAAGCGTCCATGCGTTGGGATCTTCTATTCTCACAGCTTTCGGCCCGAGATCATAAGAACCGGCTTTCAATATAGCTTCAATTGCCAGCGGAGCCGTGTCTGTGGTGTTGAAAACCTTGGTCAATAAAGTATAGACAAAATCTTCTACAGCGTCGGCCATGCGATCTCTTTCAGCTGCAGTAAGTCCGAGGAGCTTGTTTTCAAAGGGTAGATTGAGTTTCTTGTAGTCTCCCCCTTTCCAACCTTTTTCCTTGGCGTAAGCCACCATCTTTTCCCACATCGCGTCGGATGGCCCAGCGTCGGACATCTTCATGAAATTACCGTCAGCGTCCTGAATTGCATTGCCATATTCATTTACCTTGAGACCCCAGGAAACCATTTGTAGAGCAGTCGCCACATTTGCTTTCGTCGTATGGGTCTTTTCGGCGATTTGCCTCAACCTGTCAAAATTGTTCCCCGACGTTCCGTGTTGAGCGCCTGAAACTTTATATTTCTCAAGAGCTGTGTGGATCTTGGCTGTCAGATCTACCTGAATTCCGGCGTCTGACGCCTCAAGGCCGTGCGTTGTTCCATTGTTGAGCGCTATCCAGTCCGGGAATATGCTATGCGCATTAAGACCCTGAATTAAAAACAGCGCTTCTTCAACGGTTGATAATCCAGCTTTACCCTTGATCTCTCCAACTTCCGTCTCATACCCAGCCCAAGAAGGAACATATTTGGACAATTCTATGTTGGCAAGCAGATTGTCCGCGTCAGGCAAATGTGACGCGTCAATCGCTATGGATGTCATGCCGTGATCAAAAAGACTCGGAATTTCAGTCTTTGCCGTCTCTATATCTTTATCTTTCTTGATTCCATAGTGGTCCGCGTGTATTGCAACGGGAACCGTTATTCCCATTTGGTTGCACATGGCGTCTACTTGAAGCGCCAGATTCCAGAAACTAACTGCGCAATACGCGTCCGCGCCACCTTCTGATTTGGCTATTTCAATTATCAATGCCGCATTTGCTTTTTGAGCTGCCTTTAACGCTCCCCTGGCGCCAAACGCGTTACGTGCGCTGGCTGCTATAGTCATCGCCTTGCCCTTGGCGATCATCGCCCTATCTATAACTTTGCCACTTACGATTAGAGCTTTTGAATTGGGGAACAACTTGACAATGTTTGGTGGCCTGCCCACCGCCAAGGCCTTTTCAAAATCCGCATTGGAAATACCTGAATGATGACTCATGAGTCCCTCCCATAGACACGTTGAATGTCAATGTAGTTAGTTACTAGTTTAAACAAAAATAGGCCCGACAATATCCTCAAACATTAATCTGTACTAAATGTTTATCAGTTTTTCGAGGCGTTAGAAACAGATTTATCGGCAACTTTTCCAGGGGTGTTTTGGTAATGGTTGCTAGCGGGCGGGTATCCAGACGCTTTGAGAATTTTCAAGTCGTATTCTATTCGATCCTTCCCTATTGATCCCTTTTCAAGCTCTAATCTGACTGCGCCTGAATGCAATGGTCGGAATGCGTTAGAATCACTCAACTTATGTTGCTTCCCATTGAAAAAGAACTCAACGTTCCTTATCCACCACAAAGTGCCATTGTGTAATTCAACCTTTAAATATGGTGTTCCGTCTTCTTCCTTGAACCTCAAATATCCGGTGGCGTAAATCCTTTTCAGTTCAGATTGGGAAAGCTCTTCGTAAGGCTTGGCTACTGTCGCGCTGCGTAGCATCCAGGCCACTATGGCCATGGCGCCTACGAACACCACACTAATTAGCGCAGCTACCACAAAGATCTCGTGTTTTTTGAATGCCTCCAAAAGCTTTCTATTCATCCCTATCGCCTTAATTTCGTTGATGCGTCGTTATTCTTCCAGCCTCCGAATCATAACGGTGAATTATCTTGCTGCCACCATAGTACGATTCCCCAGAAAAAGCCGCTCGCTCAGGCCCCTTGGTCTTCAAACTTAATGTCACTCCCATAGGAACCACTACATTGGTCTTCGTGCCACCTGGAAAATTAAGGTTTGAATCTTTGGACTTACTGGAAACTTCCGCGTCAAAATACCGATGCTCACGCGCAAAAAACTCCTCCTGGGCTCTGGCCGCAAGCATAAGAGCCTTTGCAGCCTGCTCACTCATGCGACGCTCACGGTATGAGTCTATCATCAAAAAGTATATTACCGAAAGTATCGCAATTATCACTATGGCTGAAACCATTTCAAATAAAGCGAAACCTGACTGATCTTTTCTCAAATTCATCAAAATCAAACTCCCGGAATATTCATCTCTTATGCCCTGAGCCGAGCTTCTTTTTCTTCAGGGAAAAAGGATATTTTCAGGGCCGTTACCCTTTCTAACTGACTGACTCATATTCCAGGTCATCCTTGTTGTCAAGAATAATGCTCCTTAAAATTATATGGTTATTGACCCTATATAAACTGTTTCCGATTTACCGGTCATAATAACCGAATTATTATTGCCTTTCCATAGTATAGATAATGGTCCACCAAGAAGCTCTACGGTAGTTTCTCCTTTGGTGAAACCTTTGAGCACTGAAGCCACCGCAGAGGCGCAAGCGCCTGTGCCACAGGCAAATGTCTCACCGCTTCCTCTTTCCCACACCCTCATCAATAACTTTCGAGGACCAAGAACTTTACAGAACTCCACGTTTGTCTTTGAAGGGAAGACTGGATGAGTTTCGAGCAATGGTCCATAGATCCTCGCCAGATAATCCAGATTGTCTTCGGCAAAGATTACACAATGAGGATTACCCATTGAAACCAGATTGCAATAGAACTTGTGATGAGCGACTTCAACAGGATAATCGAGAATTGGCCCATTTCGATTACTTATATTCACTGGTATTTTATCCGGATCAAAGATTGGAGCCCCCATATTGACTTTTACCCGGTCTACTTTTCCATTATCTCCTATAATTAGACTAAGGGTCTTGATCCCCGCGCGAGTTTCAACCTTGAGACTTTTTTTTGAAATAAGCGCATTGTCATATACATATTTTCCCAGACATCGAATACCATTCCCGCACATTTCCGCTATGGTTCCATCGGAATTTATATAATCCATGAAAAAATCCGCTACATCCGAATTGCGAACAATAATAACCCCATCTGCGCCAATACCTTCCCTGCGGTCACATAATTTTGCCACCTGCTCAGGCATCAACTCAACTGATCGTGTAAGGTCATCAAAAACAACGAAATCGTTTTTTGCGCCGTGCATCTTGTGGAATTCTACATTCATTTTCCATCCCAAATTTTTAGAGATTTTTTTGGTGTCTTTGACAAATTTTCAAAATCCTTGTCCCATAACAAAATCGTTTTCCCGAATTTGGATCTTCAGCTAAACAGACTGATTGCGTGCCGAGATCATTTTAAAGCCTTTTTATCGACAGATGATTTTTTTTTGGACATAATACAGGTTTAAAAATATTTCCAGATTAAATTTCGATGACGCCGAAAAATAGTCCGAAAAAATGAAATACCTTACAATTATAATATTTTTCCTATTAATTTACTACGTCATTGGAGAATTTGTGATCAAGGACCGCAGTTCGGAAGGGTTAACCAGCGCCGGCGAAAAATGGAGAGATTTGGGACGCCGGGTTCATCAGTCAGTAGGAATCATTGCGATCCTGATGATTATAATCCTGGTGGTCAGGTTCATCTATCACACAATTGACTCCTACCGTTAATTCCACAAGGCCAAAAATTCACTAAAGATCCTACATGGTTTCAATTGCGCAAGCCATCGAAACTCCGCCGCCTCCACACAGAGTGGCCAATCCCAGGCTCTTGTTCCTTTTCTTCATGGCGTAAATCAATGACACGATTATTCGCGCGCCAGTGCAACCAACCGGATGTCCAAGTCCAATACCGGATCCATTCACGTTGGTTATTTCACGGTTCAGGCCGAGTTCTTTTTCACACCCGAGGTACTGCGCTGCGAATGCCTCATTTAACTCGACGAGTTCAAAATCCTTTAGGGTCATACCCGATTTCTCCAGGAGATGATGAACTGCGGGAACCGGACTCAATCCCATAATGCTCGGATCACACGCTCCCAAACCTGAGGCCTTGATTTTCGCCAAGGGTTTGAGCCCCAGCTCTTTGGCCTTGTCAAGACTCATTAGCACGATGGCGGCAGATCCATCGTTGATTCCTGATGCGTTACCCGCTGTCACTGTGCCCGTTTTGGGAATAAACGCAGGCGACAGTCTAGCCAATGCTTCCATCGTGAGGCCCGGTCTGAAATGCTCGTCCTTGTCAAAAATTTTGGGGTCACCCTTCCTTTGAGGCACACTTATTGGAACTATCTCATTGGCGAAAGAGCCATCCCGGGTAGCTCTTTCAACGTTGTTATGGCTTCTCAGGGCTATCTCATCCTGTTCCTGCCTGCTAATTCCAAGTTTTAGAGCTACGAACTCAGCGGTATGCCCCATGATATATGGTTTGCCTCTGAAGAATTCGACTGGACCATCACTAGGGTACGGCAGAATGTGAGAACCACAGTGGAGACCTACTGTCATTGCGTCAGTAATTGTATCATTCCCCATGCGCAGTCCCCATCTGGCCTTCTCAATCGTGTAGGGCACCCCGGACATGTGCTCTACACCACCGGCTAATATGATCTCAGCATCACCGGCTTTTATCATTGCCGCCCCTGAAAGGACCGCTTCCATTCCCGAAATGCATACCCTGTTTATGGTTACGGCTGGAACGGAATCGGGAATACCAGCTTTCAATGCTCCTATTCTGGTCACGTTCATCGCGTCTGTGGGATTCAGGCAACAGCCAAATCTCACATCGTCTATCATATCAGGCGAAATACCTGCGCGTTCAATCGCCGCTTTCATCGGAACGGACATTATGGTTGAAGCATGAACATCCCTTAATGTTCCGCCAAACGCCCCTATCGCCGTTCGGCAAGCAGAAACTATCACTACCTCGGTCATATCTGGAAACTCCTCGGATTTTTAGGCTCTAAAAAAATAGGCTTGGGAGCGTACGCGCCCAAGCTGATCGAACTATTCGAACAGTTGATGATTTGTGAGTTACGAGCAGACAAGCGCAGTTGCTAAAAAACCACGCCAAAGATACTCTATCTATTCATCCTACACTTGGCTCGGCCGATTATTTTAATATAGCGGCCTCATCGATGGACATTTTCTTTTCAAACTCCTCCCAGAAATCCTCCTGAGACTTCCTCCAGTCGGAGCCGAACTTCTTGTTGAAAAGAGAACCAACGCTGTCGAGAGCTTTCTGCCATGCAGTGCTGTAATTAAGCTTCAACACGTCTTCAAGGAACGGCACTAATGAACCCAATTTTTCTTTGGGTAGATACGCTCTGGCTCCCAATTCGATGGATTTCTTCAGAGCCTCGGGCGTGAATGCATGCGCTGTAAGCATTACTGTGGGAAACCCGGCATTGTGGGCGATCTGCAAGAGATCAAAACCACGAACACCCATAATATCCAATACGACTAGGTCATACGTGTAGGATACGAGGTATTGCTGCGCTTTCTCAAACGTTGTGGCCCTGTGAAGGGTTACGTTTGCGGACTCAGAGAGTTCCTCTTCTATTATATCCAGAACGTCCTCTTCGTCATCTACCGCCAGAATAAGCTTGTCTTGTAGGATCTCAGAACCGGCCATTGGATAGTCCTTTTCTTGAGGGATCAGGTCAGGTCCAAATCCCTGAGCTGAATAGGTTTTTTATAACATGAACTGGTTTTTGATCAAGCTTCAGAAAGGTGGCCATCTCAACATTGAGCATCCACCGTAACTCGATAGCGATCACGGCCCCCACTTGATCTTCATCAAACTGTGACACGTATGCTTACTCATCTGAATCCGCGAAGTCAACTTTTTCAGTATGCTTTCGACTAATAGTGTCGATTGAAGCTCTTGACTAATGCAATTTTAATTAGGTACGCTGTTTTTGGCAAGTTCTACATGCATTCAACTGCCGGCTTTGCGTAAAAAGCTCTTTCGGTATATATTCGGAAACTAATTTTCTGACGGCCCATTTAACTTTTTGCCGTCGCATGAATTATTTTCATCGCCATCACCCAGCGCGCTGGAGTCAAAAAATTTTTTAGGGAATTCGAATGACGCTGAGAAAATACATCGTAGCCCCACCTATGAAAGGTGAGTTGGAAGATCTCCGGCAAATAGCCAGTAACTTGTGGTTCTCGTGGAATATGGATGTGGTTGAGCTTTTCGATCACCTCGACGAAAAAATGTGGAGAAAATCTAACCACAACCCTCTGCAGACCCTAATCAGCCTCTCTAGCGCCAGGATTAATGAGATTAAGACCGATGAGGGGTTTTTAGCTCACACTCAAAAACTTCACGAGAAATTCAAGAACTACGTTTCAAACGCCAAGCGTTACGCATATCGGCTCGAACGCCCCCTCGATTTTACCATCGCTTATTATTCCCTCGAATTTGGGGTAACGGAATGCCTTCCTATCTATTCAGGTGGTCTAGGACTGCTCGCCGGTGATCATCTCAAATCAGCCAGCGACCTCAATGTTCCGCTAGTCGGTGTCGGCTTGATGTATCAGGAGGGTTACTTCCATCAGAAGCTTTCAGCTGATGGATGGCAACAGGAGGTTTATCCCCCAACAGATTTTGACACACTTCCCCTTGAGAAACAAACCGACGCTTCCGGCTCAACAATAATCCTATCAGTGGAACTGGCCGGTGAACCCCTATACTTCAGGATACTAAGAATCAATGTAGGAAGAATTCCACTGTATCTGCTTGACGCTGACATACCGGAGAATTCTCCCAGGATGCGAGCCGTGACTTCGCGTCTATACGGTGGCGACAATGAAATGAGGATCAAGCAGGAAATCCTCTTGGGTGTCGGAGGAAGCCGAGCCCTGCAAGCCTTGGGGATCGAACCGTCCGTCTTCCACCTGAATGAGGGTCACGCAGCTTTCACACTCCTCGAAAGAGTCAGGCACTTTGTTGAAGAAAAACATCTCACATTTACTGAAGCCAATTTAATGGTCAAGAGTCAGAGTATCCTTACGGTACATACCCCCGTGCCTGCAGGAAACGATGTGTTTGATCGAGGATTGATGGAAAAATATTTTAGAAAGGAAGTTGAGCGTATTGGAGGTCAGTTCAATAAATTCCTCGAACTTGGCAGAAAAACTCCTAGTGATTCCACTGAAGCATTTTGGATGCCTGTTCTCGGTCTGAGATTATCCTCACGGGCTAACGGCGTTAGCAGGCTCCACGGTAGAGTCGCAAGGGACATGTGGAAAGAGGTTTGGCCGCAGCTCGACAGATATGATATCCCCATTGGATATGTTACCAATGGCGTGCATATTCCGTCCTATGTCTCCAGAGAGCTGCTGAGAGTTTATGATCGCTATCTCGGCCCTGGATGGACAGAAGACCCTGACAATCAAAAAATCTGGCAGCGCGCCGAGACTATTCCTGATACGGAACTGTGGAGAACCAGGGAGCGTTGCCGAACGAGATTGATGTACTTCGCCAGAAGACGGCTTCTAACCCAATTGAGAAACAGAAACGCTACAGGACAGGAACTTGACGCCGCTGAAAAGGTTCTTGATCCTGAGGCTTTAACTATTTGCTTCGCTCGAAGATTTGCAACTTACAAACGAGCAACCTTGTTGTTCAAGGATCCCGACAGATTGGCCGGGATTTTGACAAAACCCGGAAAGCCGGTTCAACTAATCTTTTCAGGCAAGGCCCATCCTGCCGACGACGCAGGAAAACAGCTGATCAGGTCAATCATACAAACCATCAAAAAGGAGCCCTTCAGGGATCGAATAGTTTTTATTGAAGACTATGACATTAATGTGGCGCGTTACCTTGTTCAAGGAGCTGACGTCTGGCTCAACACGCCGCGCAGGCCTTTGGAAGCGTGTGGAACATCCGGAATGAAGGCTGCGGCCAATGGCGCTTTGAGCTTGAGTATTCTTGATGGCTGGTGGGATGAAGGATATCAGACGGATAATGGGTGGGCCATCGGTTCGGGTGAAGAATACGAAAACACTGAATATCAGGACGAAATTGAAAGCAGGGATCTCTATGACCTGCTTGAGCAGAGCGTTGTGCCCCTGTTTTACGAGCGTGGAGTTGATGACATCCCCAGGGACTGGATCAGTATGATGAAACGCTCAATTACGTCAATTTGTCCGATATTCAACTCACACAGAATGGTTTCAGATTACATCGAACATTCCTACGTTCCTTGCGCTACCACTTCGGAAGTCCTCAAGAAGAATGATTTCAGGCTATTAAAGGAAATGAACGCGTGGAAAAAGCAGATAACCAAAGATTGGCCCGGTTTTAAGATTGTCGATGTCAATATTGGTGACCAGACCAATGTGACAATGGGGCATCAGTTGGACATTTCTGTGACAATTGATACCGCCGGTCATAATCCAGACGAAATCAAAGTTGAAATATTACACGGTCCTATCAATGCTTACGAGGAATTCAAGGTCAGACACGTAACCACTCTCGAAAATTTCAGACACTCGCAGGAGGGCGGAGCGTTTGTCTTCTCGGGAAAGCTGACGCTAATGTACTCGGGGCTTTACGGATATTCGGTCAGAGTCACACCTTACATGCCGTTTCTTCCTCTATCTGAATCTTATGATTTGCTTTTACGAGGATGATTGCAAAAAGAATTTCCAGTCAATTGCTTTAGAGGCTAAGTTGTTCGTGTGATCAATGATCAATCGGTTTTTTTATTCCGTCATTTGAGTCTTTTTTAAAGATCCGAAGAAAAGGGACATGACACAATCCTCAAAACCAAGGTTGTTGATTGTTGATGATGAAGTGGACATGCTTGGACTTCTCAAGCGTGCGCTTTCAGAGAGCCTTGATTGTGAAATCCAAACGGCCTCTAACGGCGTTGAGGCTTTAAAAGCGCTTGATGGGAATCCCTTCGATGTGGTGCTGGCGGACTTTCGAATGCCTGGTATGGATGGCATGGAATTTCTGGGACATGCAAAAAGGGACCGGCCAGATCTCACCGTGGTAATGGCCACCGCATACGGAAGTATAGATTTGGCCGTGCAGGCTATTAAAAGGGGGGCTTACGACTTCATCGCCAAACCTTTCGATATCGACAAGCTCATACTTTTAATGGAAAAGGCTCTGGAAAGAAGCCGCCTGGTGAGAGAAAACATAGAACTCCAGCGTCGAATAATGGAGCACCAGGGTTTTCAGGAAATGGTGGGAGTGAGCCCAAAAATCGGAAAAGTCTTCGAAACCATCCGCCTGATAAGCAAGGCCGATGTCACTGTATTGCTCACCGGAGAATCCGGAACCGGCAAAGACATGGCAGCTAGAGCCATTCACAGTTATAGCGATCGGAAGGACCGTCCTTTCGTATCAGTCAATTGCCCCAATTTGCCGGAGAGCATCCTGGAAAGTGAGCTGTTCGGCTACCGCAAGGGCGCATTCACCCACGCCACCCAGGATAAAAAGGGCCTTTTCTTTGAAGCTCAGGGCGGAACTATTTACCTGGACGAAATCGGTGACATTTCTCCGACTCTCCAGACAAAACTTCTCAAGGTGCTACAGGATAAAGAGATTCGTCCATTGGGACAAACCTCCACATTAAAGATCGATGTGAGGATCATCGCATCCACGAATCAGGATCTTGAGGAAAGAATCAAGGAAAAACTCTTCAGGGAGGATCTATATTACCGTTTGAGCGTTGTTTCCCTAAAATTGCCACCACTCAGAGAGAGACCGGAAGACATACCGTTACTGGTAGAACACTTCCTTGATCGATATTGTAAAGATTTCAAAAGACCAAGAAAGATTGTTTCCGCTTCCCTGATGAGCCGCTTCATGTCACATCGTTGGAATGGAAATGTCAGGGAACTGGAGAA
This sequence comes from Desulfomonilaceae bacterium, assembly GCA_050176095.1. Taxonomy (GTDB): domain Bacteria; phylum Desulfobacterota; class Desulfomonilia; order Desulfomonilales; family Desulfomonilaceae; genus CAITZA01. The sequence continues at coordinate 3,358 of JBFXII010000020.1, read as the reverse complement.
TGTAGTGCGGCAATGTGTATTATTGGCTCCAGGGCAAGAAATAGGCGTCGAAGACTTGGATTGGACCTGCACGTCGGATCATGAACGCTCCGGGAAAAGCAGATTCCTGGGGATGAACTACAAAGAAGCCAAGAATAAAGCCCTTGAACAATTTCATGAAGATTATCTCATGGAAGCCCTTTCCAGGAACAATGGCAATATTACCAGAACAGCCAGGGAATGTGGGCTTGAAAGGCAATCTTTACAACAGGTTATGAAAAGATATGGAATAAAGATTGGTCAGGCTCCGCTAACATCGGATTCCAGAGATATTGCTTCACCCTAGACCCTACTTGTACAATCGTCTTTTGATAACGGCCTGATTCCGACCAGATTGTTGACAGAATCTAAAACTTGGTTTAGTGAAAATTAAAACTTTGATTTCGAACGTTTCGTTAGAAGGTTAACCGCTTGTGAGACCACAATTATTGCTTGCTCTCCGTGTCGGACCTTCTAGCAAGGGCGCCAATTCTGGTGTCAAAAGGGAAGCTTTAGAGATTCTAGAATATTTCGGGAATTCAAGATGATCAGGATTATTACATTTTTGGCTCTCTATAGCTACCTGACCCCTGAACCGGTTTATGCCCTGCAGAGCCATGGGGAGCCTGAGGGACTTTTCGCCCACCAGATTGCTCATCTCCTTTTTTCCGTAAGCATGGTATTCCTGGCCTATTGGTTGAAAGCCAATAACTTCACCAGAGAAAGAGGCTGGAGACTAATTCAGTTTTCATGCATTCTTTTTTTTATTTGGAACCTTGTGGCTTTTTGCGGTCACTACGTTGAGGTTAAACTTCCATCGAAACTAATAGAAGGTACGGGAAGCGGTTGGGATCAAGCCCTTTTATTGAGTGGCAGTCCCTATTCCCTTTACTACTATTTTCTTAAGATGGATCATCTCATATGTGTGCCAGCCTTAGCATGCCTGTTTCTTGGATTACGCAGTCTTTACAGGAAAACCTTGATGAAAGTTGCAGCTGATAAATGACGGGCTACTACTCCCTGGCCCCCGTTTGGATTTCAGATGTGGTGGGCTCGGCTTTGATGCTCCTTATCTCGTTTGGAGCAATTTACTACGCCTATCGCCTTAGAAATGCGGAGCCTTCGAGTATCATCTGGATGTACCTTTTGGTGCTTTCTGCTGCTCTGGCTGGATTTTCGATTTCCAGGGCTGTGGCGCACTTAGCCAAGCATGCCATGCTAATGGCCGGCTATCCACACATGTGGGAGTTCTTTCGCCCTTACACGGGGGCCTTTAACTCTATCGCATTCATTGTGGTTGCTTCTGTCACATTCTTCTTTCCAAAAGTTCAAAAAATTAATTCCGAAATACTCAATGACAAAATCGCTCTTGAACAGGCCACTAGAGATATCAAGGCCCTCAATCGCGACCTTGAGGCCCTCGTAGAACGGCGTACTCGTCAATTGAGCGTGTCCGAAAGAAAATATCGGGGAATTTTTGTAGGCTCAATGGATACGATTTTTGTTCTCAATCAAAAGTTTATTTTCGAGGACATCAACCCGACGGGCCTTTCTTTGCTGGGATATGATTCTCTAAAGGATTTCATCGGAAAAATTTCGCTGGCTGACATCTTTGTCTCGAACTCTGATTACGCCCAATTTCTCGAAGATATTTCCCGATCAGGGATTATCAAGGATATGGAGTGCCCGATTCGCAACAGGTCCGGAGCCGAGCTGGTCGTTTTGCTTAGCGTGACGGTTACAGCGAAAGATTTGTCACGACGCACGAATTATGTGGGCATTGCCAAAGACATAACGGTCAGGAGACGCATGGAAAAACAATTACACCAGGCGGATCGACTCGCCTCTCTAGGCCAGACAGCCGCAGGAGTGGCTCACGAACTTAATACTCCATTAGGGATCATACTGGGCTATACTCAATTGCTACTCAGGAATTGCAAGGAGTCTGATGCTTTACACTCGGACCTCAAGATCATAGAAAAACAGACCAACAACTGTAAACGCATAGTTCAGGACCTTTTGAAATTTGCCCGTAATTCCGAAACCAAAAAATCCGATGTGGATTTGATAGAGTGTTTCAATGAGGCGATATCTCTGTTCGGTCATCAGTTCCAAAAAGAAGGAGTTACCGTGGAAACGCGCTTCGAAAACAATCTGCCGAAAGTATTCGCCGACGGAGAAAAGCTCAAGCAAGTCCTGGTAAATCTACTGGTAAACGCTAAACAGGCTATTTCGGGAAATGGTTTGATTGTCGTGACCATGAAGCTCAATCCCGATCGCAGGGCCGTGATAGTATCCATAAGTGACAACGGATGCGGAATGTCCACAGACACAGTGGAGAAAATTTTTGATCCGTTTTTCACCACTAAACCGGTCGGTGTAGGAACCGGTCTGGGCCTTTCCGTGAGTTACGGCATAATTCAAGCCCATGGCGGCGCCTTGGAAGTAGAAAGTGAAGAAGGTGTAGGATCAACCTTTCACATAACTCTACCGTTGTCAGACCCGAATCACCAAAACATTTATCCAAATAATCTCCAATAAACCCACGACCTTGTTCAAATCCCGATAAATTGCCCAATGGAGGGGGAAAATTCGAACTTGCGCCAGTAACTTCCTGCTGCCTCTGCAATATTTTTACTGCGGCGCCATTTAGTTGTGACACTTTGTTTAATTAAACATTCCTCGAATACTAGAAACCGCTCTCAATTGCTCTTGATGCAATGTTTTTACTGCGCTTTCATGTTTCTGAACTCAGAAATAGAATGTTCCAGGCTGAAATAAAGCAACCCATATCCAGTTATATCAACAACTAATGATTATTTATGCCTTGCGCCAAGGCTCTGGCACAGAAATTGCCCTAATACAGGGTTCAGTTTCTAGATCGATTGATCAATCCGGAGGTCTTCTTGATGGCTCATGTACTAGTTCTGGATGACGAGCCAGACGCCTGCAACCTTGTGAAGAGAATAGCGGAAGGAATGAAGCACAAGGCCGTGGCTTTCGAGGACGAAAATGAGGCCATCACCTATTGCGGTTCCAACGAGGTTGATCTGGCTATACTCGATCTGAAACTCAGGAAAATGACAGGATTGGACGTGCTTGAGAAGCTGAAGGAATTTAATCCAAGGATTAAGGCGCTTTTGCTCACGGGATACCCAACCATGGAAACCGCAAAAAGAGCGTTTGGGCTTGGTGTGCATGCCTATCTGACCAAGCCGATAGATGTTGACGACCTGGAAAGCAAAATAGCATCCGCCCTGGAGAAAACCGGGAACGACTCGAAAGAAACACTTACCATTGAATAAGCTTGTGGCGGCTCTGACCCTGCCTTAGTTGGCCG
>JBFXII010000019.1:0-14087 GCA_050176095.1 Desulfomonilaceae bacterium | reverse complement strand
GTCTGTGATACTGTCGCCTACGTAAATCACGTCAGCTAGCTAAACGTCAGACTCACCGATAATTTTTTTAATAGCCGCAGCTTTTTCCTTTCCTCCTATGGGATTGACTTCTCCAAGCAATTTCCCAATCTCCAGACCAACTAGCCCCTTCCAAAAGATTACATCGAGGGCCATGATAGATCTTTGGGACTCAGGATCGAGGTCGGATATTGATTCTGCGTTTGGTTTGAGACAAAACCCAGGCACATCAAGTATCTTGGAGTACAAATCTTTGACAATCGTTTTTTCTTCAAGACTAATCCCGAAGTTATCAATGTTGATTTCAGTAGAAAAGGTATTCTCCAAAGGGAATGCCAATGCGTCACACACAGCTTTTATATAGGGAGTATAGCTGGTGCTAACGACGTAACACCGCGCTGTAGATGTCAATTGGTTAAGGGCCTCCCGAGCGAAGGGTATGACCTCGACAGTTTTTCTTGAAAACTTTGTCATGGAACGGTCATCGACGCCGAACGCTTTAAAGAAAGGGAGAATGAGCTTCAGAGTGTCTCCTGCTTTGTAGTTGCTCTTGTGAGCAATTTCAGCCAAGTAGTCGTCGTAAAGGCTGACTTTGGCAAAGAACTCATCTCCACGTGGCAAGAAGGCCTCTGACATTTCTGCAGCATTATCATTTTTTGTTATAGGGCCTTCACAATCTGTCACAAATATCCGTTTTGAAAACACAGCCATGCTAGCTCCCATTTCCCAACCATAAAACAAGTGCTGAAAATTCAGGCTGACGTTTGTCAGCAGTGTCGAGTAACGATAGCGTCAAATAATAGCCAAATTTTGAGAATACTGACTAGCCCAAAAAGAATTGTCGAGACATGCCTTAGCAAAAACTAATCAACAAGTATCTCTAAGTGTCGCAAACATTTTTCAGAAAGTGAGTCAAAAACAGTTTGTCGGGATAAGCTGATCTGCCGTAACCTTCTATACTTCTTGAGGCGGCTGCCGCTGCAAGCTCTAAGCTTTCCTCGATTGTTAAGTCGTTTAATAACCCAGCTAAAAAACCAGCTGCCGCTACATCGCCAGCGCCGGTTCGATCCACAACTGCCGATGGTTTGATTGCCGGCTTGAGCCCCTGAAAGCCCTTGGTAAACCCCTCAATTCCTTTTATACCCAATTTCAAGACTATAATTTTTACTCCAATTTCAAATAAAACTTCAATAGCTGATGTCTTGTTATCGCGCCTCGTCAGAGAAAGGAGTTCCTCTTCAGTTGCAAAGAGAACATTTGAACGTTTCAATATGGGTAGCAATTCATCGATTCCTAGACGTGAATAAATTGCTCCTGGGTCAAAACTCAATTTTGTTGTTCCTGGAAGCTGATCCACCAACTTTTTTTGAACGTCGAGAGGCGACCTTGAAGAGAAAGACGTCATGTGAACCCACTTTGAGCCGCCAAAGTATTCAGGATTAAAACCGTTGGCTCCAGCAAAATCGTTAGCGTTTGGCAATATAACCAGGCAACGATCTCTGTAGACGTCTTCAGAATTTATGAGGCATAGGCATCGGCCTCCTGGGGCGTCCAAGGTGTCGACACGCAGATGTTTTGGTTCACCCAATTCGTTCAATCTCATGTTTTCGAACGTGTCTGTTCCCGTGGTTCCGAAAAAGCCGGTTGAAAATCCCATTCTTCTCAGGGCGGCTATGGCATTAGCCGCTGATCCACCTGGATCCATGGCTCGAAGAATGCCTTCAGACTTTAGCTTTGGGTAAACCAGTCTGAACCAGTCTGAATCCCTGACGTATTCGTGTCCAGCTTGAAGTTCAAAATGCTTGAGAAATTCCCTAGAGACTTCCCAAAATTCGTCGAGATTGAGGGAACCAAAACCGATTACATCTAAAGCCAAACTGATAACCCCTTGTATGAGCAAATTTAATTTTTCGATTTTAACATTTCGGAGGCATTGTGGTTAGTCAAAAATCTGACTTAAATTCCTTGTGGCATAATTCTTCAATATTTTTCCCACGTGTTTCAGCCTGTGGCGCCACAAGATTTCGAATCGCGCATAGCAGGATTTTTGATGCTATCTCATGACCGAAGAAGGAATAGTGATCACCAAAAACTGATAATCCAGTTTTTCTCTGGGCTACTGTCAGGGGTTCTTGCAATGAAATGAAAGCAATATCATTCTCTGAGCAATATGATCTGACCATCCTCAATGTTTTTTCAAAATCCCATTGGAGGTTTGCGTATCCCGATCCCATAGACCTGATGGCCTCTTCGGTTTTCCTCGGATCGATCGCATACTTAACTTCGACATCTGATCCAACATAAGTCAGCAAAAAAATGATTCCACGATCATGACAGAACTCACGAGAAGATTTAATTGTAGAAAGCGTATTTTGCCATGCGACTGATATTTCTTTTTGGTCTGATTTTGTCCACTGGAGCAGTTCGGGAGATGTCAGAGTCTCATTTCGTCTCACATCCTGAAAAGTCTTGGTGGCGAAGGCTAGTGCAAAATATCCGTGGTACATAAGATTCCGAGTCATTGGTGTTACAGTGTTAGAAAGTAGGTCAGACTCACTTTTTAGCTGAGGATCATCGTCACAAACATCGTTACTGCAAAGCGTGACTATGACCATGTCGGGCGAATAGATCAAAGCCTCTGTTGACAGGGTCACGAAATTCTTTTTCTGTCCTGCCCCGGAGGATCCCAACGCTATGACCTCGAAACCTGTTAGCGCAGTCTTGTCGATTTCCGAATTGAGATTTTTTTCGATAATCTTGTGAAACGTTTTGTCCAGAGGAACCTGCACAGATTCAACGTAAGAATCACCTATGACTACAATCCGATAAATATTTTCTGGTTTTATTAAAGAATATTCCTTGTCGAAATATCCTCTGGAATTCCAGATCAGGTGATTTTCATATTTTCTTTTCAAGTTAGGTTCATAGCCATAATAGACGTAGAGATGCCTGGGTTTGTGCCAGGACATTCGGGATCCAATTTCTTCCTTGTTTTCGATGTGTGTAAAATTTTGGAAAAATTTGTTGTCATAAATCAAGTCGGAAACATGGTCTTGTCCTGCCCTCGAAAAGAAGCGATTGCGAATATCGACAATCGAAGCAAATTGTTTAGGATAAAGGACAGGAAAAGCCAGTTCTATGGTCAGCAATGTTCCCCAAAAAGCTAAGAAGGCTAACGCCGAGACAACAAGTGGAGTGTATTGAGCTATTTGATTTGAATACATACGAGTGGCCAATATCAAGAGAGCGTTGAGAATTATCAATCCGAAGAAGATGATTTTTCCAAAATCCGAATTGTTGTAGGCTATGAGAAAAACAGCGATGTTCAGGGCAAATGTTAAAAATATCAAAATAAACGTTCCCAGTAATTTTATGGATGAAGCCCCAATCAGTGGACTATTTCTTAGTTTTCCAACTTGAATATTTTCCACAATCCGAATCTCTCGCCCACCTTGGCATCTTTAATTTCCGTTAAACCTCGCCCACTTTTCCGAATACTTTCAAACACGATCTGCTGAAGGTATTGGTTCTTGGCGTCTGAAAATAAATATTCCGGGTCATACTTCTCAAGAATTACTTTGATTTCATTTTCCGTAGATGTCCATGCAAGGTGTTCAGGAACTCCAGACTTGAGAAGATCTATTGTCTTGATTCCTGTAAGGTATCTCAATATACGCGGGTTCATGGACAATAAAGGGCCTTCAGCTTTTGTGTCCTTGATCCATTTGGCGGCAACGAAAAATGAGACGTCCTTAGCGGATTCGCCTCCCTCATATTGCGCAGCGTTTCTAGCATGATAGATAGTCTGAAAGTCAGCTCCCAAATTTGTAACTACCAAGATAGCAAAGACTGTTCTGGTAAAAGTTTGTGGATGAACTATAGTCTTAGCGAAGTATTTGTTCAAATTCCCAACGATACTCAAGATTCCTATTCCTAAGAAAAAATACAGTCCAGGGATCAAAGGGGCCATATATCGGCTGCCAGCTGAACTCAAAAACAAGCCGGACATTTGTATTAGCGTAAATACCGTGAAAAGTCTTTCGCCTCGATTAAACGCCGATATCATTCCCCATAGGATTCCTAAACACAGTAAACCTTCAATTAATCCGGTTCGCGTGGAAACTCCAGTCAGAGCATAGGCTGTTTCGAACACATATTCCCACATAGATTGCAGAATAACCGTAATTTGAGTTTCAAAGGATCTACCTGTTACAGCTCTTAGGTATTCGCCTTCAAATTCTGAAAGCGGGAAATGGGTTTTGTAGATTTCCCAACAAACCGGTGACAAAAAAGCCAGGAAAATGAATACAGCGCATCTGACAATTTTGGACCGAGTTGTAGATAGATCTGAACTACACCATATGAATATGGCCAAGGCCGGGGGAAGGCCCCAACCATTCACTCTTATGAGAGCAGGAATTCCTGCCATAAGGCCTGAGAACACAAGCAATAAAAGTGAATCCCTATTTTTGACATACGAAACCGCAAAATGAAAGCTGACAAGACAAAATAAGGTAAAAGGAATGTCGGATGAAGTGTAAGTAGAATTCAGAACAATTGTGTGGTTGATTGCGAAGAGCCCCCCAATTGCTATACCAAGATCCGCTCCGTAAAGACGAGTGACCAGAGAGATTCCAATCAGGCCGGTTAACCAACCCATTAAGGACATTAGCATCCTGAATGAAAAGAAATCATTTCCAAAAAAACCGATCCAAAGTTTCAATATGTATGGGAAGCCTGGAGGAACGTACGTGTGAGGCATTTCATTGTAAACAAATCCTTTTTCATTAGCGAGAGCCTCGCCAAGCTCAAGATATAGCGCGCTATCGGGAGTCGCTTTCCAGGAATGATTCACGAGCAGGCAAAAAATCAACAGCATTCCCAGAAATAGTAAGACAGCTCTTCTGGTCGTGTACGCGCCTGCAAAACTCTCGGAAAGATCCCCAAAATGTGCTTCATTGTGATTCACAGAAAATGTTCGCTCCAAAAGTTTGTGATCAGGATCCAAATAACCCATTGAATTTATAACAGACTGGCCATGGTCTTTACCAGATTGGTCATTTGTTTCTCATGGTGATGAAGATATACCCTAAACATACTGAAATAAATGATAAAATAGTCTGAAGCGTTCCATAGTTCGAATCTCTTGTCAAACACCTGAAAGCATAAATAATAATATAACATTGTAATAACACTTACCTAAGTAAATACTATTTAAAAATAGCATGATTTTAATGAAGTGATTAATTATGTTTTAATAACTATAAATCTCGAAAAAAAATACAACTACCGCAAAAATATTAATAAAAATATTGACAATTATCTGAAGCAAGAGCTAAATAGGCATCGCTGACACGGTCAAGCCTAATTGGAAGACCTGTGAGCGCCAATTGGTATAGTCACATGTGTTCGACACTGGGCCAAAAGGAAAAATAAGAAGCGCAAAAAACACGAAAACGGCATCTAAATGGCCGTTTGCGTGTGTTCCACTGGGATGGAAAAGTAATGATAAGAAGCGTTACAGGTGTTATCACAGTGGAGAGCTGTGTCAATGAAAAAAGCGTCTTTTGTGACGCTTTTTTGGTGTTTTTGTGATCAGGCGCTTTCCTGGCCCTGTTTTTGAGTTCTTTTGCCTGGAGACAGGGTTGCGCCGTTGCTAGAAGTTAAGTATCTGATGCAATTTTATCCCGAATTTTCGGTCCAGGTAAATATTGATAAATTCCATTATGGTCGGTTTGAAGGGTTTTCTCACAAGGCTCATCCCTGCTTGACGCGGTGTCCTGCCTCCCTTGTGAACATTGCAGCTTCGGCAACAAGCTACCACGTTTGTCCAATCATTTTTTCCACCTTGTACTTTAGGAATGATGTGATCGAGGGTCAATTCAGCGGAAGAGTGATCTTGTCCGCAATATTGACACGAAAAAGAATCCCTGATTAAGATATTCTTACGAGAGAATGGGACTTCTCTGCGATAGATTTGGCGAATAAATTTTAGAAGTCTTATTACGGCAGGAACACGAAAAGTCTTGCTGACAGTTCTGACGACCCTATCCGATTCCTTCACTACTTCTACTTTACCGTTGAACAGCAGAAGCATGGCTCTCTGCCAGGAAACAAGGCCCACAAACTCGTAACCAGCGCTCAGCACTATGACCGCATCTAATGACGACATTGCTTGCCAGTCCCTCTCGGTATTGAATTTCTCTGAGAAATTGTCTGTTACAGCTACCCTTTAACTATCGGAATGAAACCATGTCAAGACCAAACGCACTACTCAAAAACGAGTAGAATGAAAACGAGTGATATTTTAGTGTCCCAGTAAAATTTCATGACCTGTGAGATTCATTTCAATGATTTGCGCTTCTACTTGAAGTGTTTCTCCAAAAATGCTTTTGAGAAAAACCCCATTATTTTCTGTTCGAACTAATCCGACGCTCTCCATCAAGAGCTCTTTTTTGCCATCTTTCAAGAGGTAAGCATTTGATTCGCACATATGCTGTCTCCTACGCACGAAAGGTTAGTAACACGTGAAATTGGAGTTAATTTTTGGTCCGTCCTTGACGCCATTCCGGATGGCCACAAAATGAATATCGAGGAAATTATCCCCAAAGTTTAACTGCATGAGCGGGGCATTTTTCGCGGCAATCCAGGCAGCTAATACATTCCTCCGGTTTTTTAACGAACACCCCAAAGTCTTTAGGATGGGGTGTGGTTTCCATGGGACAGAGCCGGTTACAGGAACCGCACTCAGAGCATGTTTCTTGACGTTCAGGAAAAACTACTGCAAATCGGTTAAATACCGACAGACAGGCCCCGAGTGGACAAAGGACCTTGCAGAAAAATCTTCGATGCCCCATTGCAAGGATTATTATGGAAAACAAGATCGCTAGTCTTAGAGCTAGATGTCCCGGATTAGTGGTACCATTAATTATGGCCCACGGGATTGCGGATTCGATCGTACCGACGGGGCAGAGTCGACAGAAATACAATGATGATTCTGGTGTCAAATATATCGGCACTGCTACGACCAATCCGGCGAACACACCATATTTAATGAATCTGGTCCACGAAGGTATGTTAAACTTGAGGTATGGAATCTTGTACAGAAGCTCCTGAATAAATCCGAAAGGACAGGCCCATCCACACAGGAACCTCCCTATAGTCAGCCCAGCGATTGCCATCAGTCCGATGACTGTAAGGGGAATTAAACCTATTCCCGCGAATTGTCCCAATATTCCCATCGGACACGCAAATATTGATGTTGGACATGAATGACAATTTAAAACAGGAAAACAGATATTGTGCCACTGGAAAAGACCAATATTGAAAAGGGCGGCAAATGCAAGTTGAACTTTTAATCTTAATTTTTCCAATTAATTTTCCCCAGGATTAATATGATCTTGACATGACTGATGTCTCCATACTGAAGACTACTCTAAATTCAGGTTGGACAGGGCAAACGTCCTTTCAGCATCCTTAAGTCAGGGTAATTCGACGTAAGTTTACCGTCCTTATATCTGCTGATCCCCTCAAAGGTCATGGCATTAACCACTTCAGGTTCGGTAAACCACTGTGACTGGACTTCAAATTTATTCTCTGTGCCTTCGTATCCAGGTATCTTAATTGTGATGCCGACATTTTTAAGTTTTTCAAATTTCTCCAAGTTGTCGTAAACAAGAAACTCTCTAAAAAAAGCCCCATAGATCGTTCCTGCGACGCTTAGGGAGAATATAATGACCCAAAAAATCTTTCGAATCGTCATCCTGTAATCCGTTTCAAAAAAATTCATTCTCTTGCCAGTTAGTCTGGTTCTTCGCTTGCGTTTAGCCTATATATTAAATCAATTTGACCTTCTGTAAACAATGGTGCAATTAAATCATCGAACTGTTTGTCAGCGCGAACATTTTCACAAATCGACACAGTCCGGAGCCCAAAATGCCTATAAAGCCAACCCTCTTTGTAATATCTGCTCCATCCGGAGCCGGGAAAACTACTCTCATAAAACAAATAAAACCAATCTTCCCGGATATGAAGTATTCGATATCATGTACTACCAGAAATCCGAGAAAAGGAGAAATTGACTCAGCCAGTTATTACTTCATAAGTGAATCTAAATTCAAGAGCATGTCAAAGGCTGGCGAGTTTCTTGAGTGGAAAAATGTGCATGGGAAACTATACGGCACACCGGCCAAGCCAGTATTAGATGCACTCAAATGGGGCCAAAGAATGATTATGGACATTGATGTGGAAGGAGCAAAGGAAGTCTTTTCCAAAATGCCCCAGGCCATAGGAATTTTCATAAACGCACCCAATTTGGAGATCCTAGAGAAAAGACTCAGGATGAGAAAATCCGATTCAGAGGAATCTATAAGGATTAGAATGCTAAATGCTTTTCATGAAATAAGGATGTCTGATCTGTTCAAATACTTCATTATAAACGATGACTTGAAAGAATCTACGAATAAATTGGTTCAAATCATCAGGAAAGAGTCAGAGACTTAATGAGGTCTGATATCATTGAGGCACTGGTTCCACGATCACTTCGAGTTCGTGTTGTTTGTCTTGACGTAGTATTATCATTCGCAGTCTATTTCCCGGTTTGATCTTTGACACTATAAGGGAAAGATCCTGTCGGCATTCAATCGCTTTTTCATCGGCCCTTATAACCAGATCACCTTTTCGTAATCCTGCCTTATGGGCTGGAGTTGACCCCATCACTTCATCTATGACCGCCCCCCTTGTGTTTTTCAAGCCTAATGACTTGGCCTTTTCTTCATCAACGTCGTCAACGTAAATTCCCAGCCAACTTCGTTCTTGGTCAGATAGGCTTACCGCTGAGCGCATCAAATCACGGATGAAATTGGAAGGTATGGAAAAACCGAGGCCTTTGCCAGTAGATATTATGGCAGTGTTGACTCCAATGACTTCACCAGCCATGTTGAACAACGGGCCACCTGAGTTTCCGGGATTGATTGAAGCGTCGGTTTGGATAAAGTTGTCATCGGGGCTGAAACCCAGAAATCTACCTTTGCCGCTGACAATTCCGATGGTCACCGTCCTCCCGAGTCCAAATGGATTGCCAACAGCCAATACCCATTCCCCTACCTGAACATTGTCCGGACTGCCCAGTGAAACAGCTTCTATCGGGGAAGAAAGATTAACCTTCAAGAGAGCCAAATCAACCTTTGGATGCAGAGCTACTACTTTGGCGTTCAGAACCTTTCCCGAGGACAGGGTAACCGATATTCTGTCAGCGTTTTCAACAACGTGGGCGTTAGTGACTATGTGACCGACACCATCGCAAAAAAAACCACTCCCGATGCTGTCGGTTTCAAACTCTTCCAAGGTCCTAGGATGCTTGGGGAGTGTCTTGAGAGCAGTTTTGTCAGGGGAGCGTCCCCCAGTTCCACCATTGGCGCTATCGCGTTCTATGGAAATACTGACCACCGATGGAGTTAATTTCTTTATGAGATCGACTAAATCAGGACAGCCGTTTCTGGGAAGCTCACTCCCGATGCCTGAAACAGCAAGAGACAAGTCTATCAAACTCAAAATGACGAAGACTGTGAATGTGAGTAGGTGTTTTCCGGGGTAATTCAATTTGTGAATCTCGGGGCAAGATTTTAATAATCCATCATGACGCTGGATCTATCAAAACATGGCCACTATGTCAATAGTTGTTGTCTCGACAAGTTAAGACTATATATTAATATAATGGATTAACAATATTCCTGGCGGTCTTACTATATTATGAGAAGCAGTTCACGGACTATTGTCGCTGCCATGATGGAACTTGCTCCTGATGAATCGAGCAAGGGATTCAATTCCACTACATCAGCTCCAATGATGTTTTGCGACGTCATGATCTTAAAAAAGCGATCGAGGTCGTGGAAAAACCATCCGCCGGTCTCAGGATTTCCTGTGCCAGGCAGGCATGCTGGATCCATAACGTCCAAATCAAGTGTTAGATAAACCTTTTTGTTACTGAGACGTTTAAGAAGATAACGCTCAGAACCCTTGCCCCATTCGTACAGGGTCTTATTTGATCTCATCCATTCAAATTCAGGCCTAGTCCCTGATCTGATGCCCAACTGTATCAAACGGCTCGGCCCGATGATCTCAGCGACGCGTCTGATTACAGTCGAATGATTCAGCTCTTGCCCCTCGTATTCTAGTCGTAAGTCCGAGTGGGCATCGATGTGAATCACTAAAAAATCATCAAGGTATTGATTGACCGCTCTTATCATGGGTAGAGTTATGGTGTGTTCACCTCCGATCGCAAAAGGTTTGGCTCCATGGCTCAGAATGTTGCTGCACATTGATTCTATTATTTTGAGAGCCTGTTCCAAATCTTTGTGAACCAAATCCAATTCTCCCAGATCAGAGAATTTATGATCCATCAAGTCTCGGTCTCGATAAGGAGAATAAGTTTCAATTGATTCTGATGCTTGCCGTATAGCATTGGGCGCTTTGTCTGATCCAGATCGATAGGTTGAGGTGCGATCAAGGGGGCAACCAAAGATCGAAGGTCTGTTCTTGATGGGGGTAGAAGCGTGACTTTCGAGGAACTGAATGGATTTCATCTGCAAATAACTCCTACGGCTCAATGCAAAAGAGGCGGATTGAGCTGCAGGGATTACAAGCCTGAAGATCGACAATCCGCCCTTGGTGCATGATATGATCTAGGAAGGTCTGATCAAACAAGATTTGAATCAATCATTATGTGTGACCAATTCCTCCACAAACTGCGGGAGGCAGAAAGCAGCCTTATGAGTCTTGTGATTGAAATATTTTAGTCCCTTTAAGATATCTTGGGTTAAATTCGAATCACAAATAGTCAAACAATCCGTTGCCTTGGAGCACATTGTAAAGGACCACAAAGCTCCCGGATAACTCGGAATCACGGCCAAATAGGGCAAAACGTTAGTGGATCCGAACACCGTTTTCAATTTGTTAACCGTTTCCGAGAAAACCTTCGGCATGAAGATGGGGCTCTCAGTCTGAAATACAGCGATCCCCCCTGCTCGAAGGCTATCCTTGATATCATTGTAAAAAGAAACTTCGTACAATGCTTTTCCAGGTCCGACAGGATCGGTTGAATCGACAAATATCCCATCAAAATGGTCCTTGTGTCTGGCCACATAAGCTGCGCCATCCTCAAAAGCGCTTGTTGAACGAGGGTCAACCAGGCCTCGAGAAACATCTGGGAAAAATTTCTGGCACGATCGTGTTACCATCTCGTCGATTTCACATAGCGTAATTGATTCTAATTGAGGGTATTTTACTAACTCTGTGACTGACCCACCATCACCGCCTCCAATAACCAGTGCCGTTTTCGCATTCTTTAGTTGGGCCATCGCAGGATGAATTAACATCTCATGGTAAATAAAAGTGTCCTTCTCAGTCACCATAAAACATCCGTCAAGAATTAGTATCTTACCCATAGCCTGTGTGTCGAAAATTTCAATCTTTTGGTAGGGACTTTGGGCCTCATAAAGTTTTTTCGAATACTTCAACCCAAAGGCGGACAAGCCCTCATAAGTTTCTGTGAACCATTCTTCATGACTTATTGACATAGCACCACCGCTGCAAATACTGCTCCGATTTTCTTAACTTTGATCGAAACTGAAATGCTTTTAATTTCCTTAATTTTTCTTTTACGAATGTTTTCCATTCCTTCTATGACCATGTTTCTGGCCGATTTCTCACATTCTTCCGGGGGTCCAATACGAGAGCATTCCATTATCAAGCCTGATTCAAGTGGTTCCTCTGGTATTCCTACAGCTACTGCTGCAGATATGATCTGTCCTGGAACGTCAGAGGCACGATCCCCGTAAGCCAAAGGCACAAAAGCTCCCCTGACCAGGGGGTGCTTTTCCACGAGCGTGGCGCCTGGAGGCAATATGCTACTCATTTTGATCAAATTTGTATCGCCAACTCCCGCATCCAGCAAAGCCGCATCGAAAGCGTTGAGCTCTGTCGAAGCTTCTCCACTTCCAGCAGTCAAGAAATATCGGGTAGGTAGGGGACCGAACATAACTTACTCCTCAAACGGTTGAATGGTTCAAGGCAAGACCTAGACCCTCAAATATAACAACGCATCAGAAATTAGTCAATCTATAGATGTGACCCCATTTGATCTCGGAGTCATATGATGTTGGATGATATTTACTGTTGGAATGCGTGGGTTATCTATGACTAGAAGAAAATGGGCTAATGAGAAATGAGGTTCCAACAAACAGAAAGCTTAAACGATGACTAATCTGTATCTGACTGTTTGCCAGTTTGCCTGAAAACCTCTTCCTTGATTAGGTCGAGTTCTTCTCTGATAGCTTCACGGCTACCGTGAATGAACATTTCGCTCTTTGCAAGCCTGTCTTCTAATACCTGGATTCTAGGCAGGAGAAAAAACGCCCCGAACCCCACAACGGCCAGAAGGGCGATCAAATTCAATATAATGATAACCCATGCAATCGTGGAACCAATAGCGGAAGGAGCCAGTTGAGAAGCCGGCGCCATAGTTTTAACCTCAGGGGAGGTAGAAGAACGGTCCGAGTCTTTGGTATCCTGTTTTTCGACAACCGGTTTAGGTTTGCTACTAGATATATCCTGAACCTGAATTCCGCCTTGTAAAGTTTCTGTGGATTTGTCTTCCGAATCAGAAGCGGTTTTTATGGGCACCCTGAGAGTTTCGCGTGTTCTGTCTCCCTGATAGACTTTAATGAGAATTTCTTTTCCGTTCAAGGCGGCTAGTTGATTGGGATCCGCATCTGGTATAAGAACCACGAAAATTCCGGAGTCCGTAGGAATGTTGAACCTGTCCCAGTTTTCTCTTGGCACTTTAGTCTGCTCAGGTTTACGTACTATTTGATAATACAGAAGAGATTTTTCGGGTAATTCAATCCCAACTATCTGATCGAGGCCCGAACGATTGTCGAGATTGATAATTTCTCCTTTCTTTATATTACTCTCATCAAACTGTATAGAGGTCTTGTCTAAATTCAATGATACATCTCTTCCAGAGCCGAACCTAACAGGGCTATCCGGTTCTGAAGAGGATTCGGAAGCCACCAGGCTGTTTTGGTCAATCTGTATTGTAAACAGATCTCCCAGACTTTTTGCAGCCAAAACATTCTTACCACTCTTGTCAGTCAACTTAAACGTTGCTGATCGAGTCATCGGTTCCTCGAATCTGAGTTTGGTAGCATCGTAAGAGGGACCAACGAAAGAAGTCGGTTTACCGCCTTTATTTTCGGCATTCAGCCATTCGACACTTAACTGGTTGAGGTTTTTGATCAGATTGGTGTTTTTCTTGTTAACAATTAAGGCAAAGGACTTGAATTTTTCCTGTGAGTCAATTTTCGAAATTACCAATTCTTTTTTACCCAGTGATACAGTAACTTTGGGTAAGAAATTTCCCTTTGAGTCTCTGTAGCCGTAAATGGCTCCAAAACTTAATTCTGTCAGGACAAGGCACAGGGATGCGCTGATTACAAGGGCGATCAGATATCTATATGAAGAAGAGCGGTAATTTTTGTTCATATTGCTTTGCGCCATGTGTAAAATGCATTTGTTGGCTGCTGAGGAATTGTAACAAACATATTCACTAAAATCAATCAACAACTTTTTGAAAGACTTATAGTTTTTTATTCATGATAACATGAAATTAGCAATCATTAGTGGAGCTTGAATGTATGAATAAGTTCAACCGATTCTTATCCAAACGATCCATTGAAATACCGCCGTTTCTAGTCATGGATGTTCTTGAAAGAGCTCTGGACATAAGCGCTAGTGGTGACGATGTTATACATTTGGAGGTTGGTGAGCCGGATTTCGATACTCCAGCCAACATTACGGAAGCTGGAATAATGGCCTTGAGGGCAGGCAAGACACATTACACGTCTAGCACTGGCATTCCAGAATTAAAGACTGCGATTTCGAAGAATTTTGACGTTAACTACGGTGTGGAGGTAGATCAGCAACGTATCATAGTAACTTCTGGATCGTCTCCTGCGATACTTTTAGCTCTGGCTTCTCTTTTAGACCATGGGGATGAAATTATTTTGTCT
>JBFXII010000018.1:0-14350 GCA_050176095.1 Desulfomonilaceae bacterium | reverse complement strand
CTGGAATTAACCGAAACCCTGTTTTTCAAAACGAAATATGGCTTCGCCTTTGGTCGCCTGACTATGGCGTGAACCTCTGGCAGTAATACTAATCTTAATGCCTCGATGATATCCACACAATACTAAGTTCATAAGTTGTTTTAAGGTCGATTCCAACCTTTTTTCTAAACAATTTGCCACCAATTAAATATTTAACATTTAGTCGCAGAAATAACGATAGCGATATTAGTCACTTCAAATAAGGTTGATAGGATCGACATCGATTGAAATGCGCATACCATGAGCTTTGAGAACTCCTGATTCTCGTAGCTCCGTAACTATATTTCTGACTTTCCAACGATCTTGCCCCTTAAAAAGAATTTGCCATCTATGTTTCCCCAAAGCCTTTTTTCGCGGAGCAGGAGCAGGACCAAGAACGGAAACCTGGTCGACAGGTTGTTTTATTTTTCTCGCAATCCTACCTACTTGCAGAGCCTTTTCCTCTACTCTTTTAAAATTAGAACCTTCTATTCTAATTAGAATCAAATGGCCATAAGGAGGATAACTAAGTTCACGTCTCAGACCCGAATCTCTTTCGAAAAACTGATCATAATCATGCGTGGCGGCAAGCTGAATAGCGTAGTGATCGGGATCGAATGTCTGCAATAGGACTTTTCCATGTTGAGATTCGCGTCCAGTTCTCCCAGAAACTTGCACCAAGGTCTGAAACGTGCGTTCTGAAGATCTGAAATCCGGAAAATGTAAGGCTGAGTCGCCGCACAATATTCCGACAAGAGATATGCCAGGGAAATCGTGACCCTTAACAATCATCTGTGTTCCGGTCAGTATGTCAATGTCCCTGTTCCTGAATCTCGTTAATATCTCATTCAAACTGTCGCGTTTTTGAGTCGAGTCCCTGTCAAGCCTGGCAATTCGGGCGCTAGGGAAAAGTTGACCCAATTTTTCCTCGATCTTCTGTGTGCCAACTCCCGAGAAAACGAGGTTTTCGCTAGAACAAACCGGGCAAGTAGGTGGGGCCACTTTAGCATAACCACATATATGGCATCTGAGGCTATGAGCTTTCTTGTGATGGGTCAAACTAATGTCGCAGTTCGGGCATTTTACGACTGCGCCACAGGCCGAACACTGAGCAAGTGTGTCAAAACCTCGTCTATTAAGGAACAAGGCTACCTGACCCTTATCTTCAAGGGTCTGATCTATTGCCTCTAGCATAGCGGGTGTGAGAAAATATTTTCTTTTCGTAACGGGGAAAACAGTCTTGAGGTCCAAAATTTTAGTTTCGGGTAATGAGCCACCGTGAACCCGGGTAGGCAAATCCAATCTTCCAATCTTTCTGTTTATGACATTTTCAAATGTCTCGAATGATGGTGTTGCGCTTCCTAAGATTACACACAGGTTTTCAAATTTTCCCCTGACAAGAGCCAAGTCTCTGGCGTTGTACGTGAAGGAGTCTTCCTGTTTGTAAGACGTATCGTGTTCTTCATCGACAATGATCAGACCTAGACGCGGTATTGGGAGGAATATTCCTGATCGAGCTGCAATTACTATTCTAGTGTTTCCTGAGCTAACACGCCGCCACTCATCCAATCTTTGTGAGTCTGTTAATCCACTGTGAAAGACCGAAATTCCACCTCCAAAACGTTCAATAAATCTTCTTGCGGTTTGAGGCGTCAGCGCTATTTCTGGAACTAGCATCAAAGAGCTTTTGCCAAGACTAAGCGCTTTTTCAATAGCATGAAGATATACCTCAGTCTTCCCTGATCCCGTAACTCCAAATAGTAAGAAAGGACTGTAATGGCCTTCCTCGAGAACCACGTTAATCTTGTCCACCGCATTTTTCTGGTCAGCGGTGAGCATTGGTTTTTCGCCTGTGCCAATAGAAACGGTCGTAGAATAAAGTAATTCCGGGAGGTTCTGGTTTCCGATACGATAGGTGGGGGTAGCTATTCGTTCTTCTAAAACAAAATAATCATTTTTGACAGCTTCTTTCAAAAACGCGCCGTCGAAATCCGCAGTAAATTGCGAAAATGGGACAGCCCCCTTTTTTAGCAGTTTCTTAACCGATGGAAACTTATAAAGTTCTTTTGCTTTACTGAAAGCCGTTCTTCCAGTGGGGGTGAGGACTGCCCATGGCTTCGATTTCCGATCAGACCCGGGCGGCAAGGCCGTTTTTAGGGCAAGCCCCAGGGGAACCATGTAATAATCTGATGACCATATCAGTAGCCTCCAAAGTGTTCTATCAAAATAGGGCGGCTCATCAAGAACTTGGTCTATTTCTTTGAGTTGCTCCGGCTGACCCTCTTGAGGACCTAATTCCACTACAAAACCCGCTCGGATCTTTTTCTGGAAGGAAACAAGAACTCTTGAACCTATTGATAGCTTCGAGAAATTTTCATGAGACGTCAAATACGAAAATACCCCATGAATAGGTAATTGGAAGGCGATCTGAACTGTGTGGGTTTTGTTTGACATTATTTGAGGAAGCTCGACCCCATTAGGGAACTTATGCTGCAACTACAACGTATTTATTGTGATGAGTAAAATAGAGTCCCTTTTCTATTACATCTTCTCCAGTAATATCAGCCCACGCCATGGAATAGCCCTGGAGTTGAGGCGCATAAAGATCTAAAAGAAACTCTAGTTTCGACTCTGGTGAACGATCACTCTTATAATCAACTATCACCCAGCCTGAAGCTTCACGAAAAACTAAATCAATCACTCCTCTAATAACTCTCTTTGAACCCTTTTTATCGTCTGTTCGCTTGGAGAGCGAAAATGGAATCTCAACAAAGGATCTCTGAGCATTTAGAGCACGTTTGAATATGTCTGATCTGGTTACTCTAATGGCCGTTTCAATAGCGTCTTCCCACAGGTCCTCAATTAGTTCGGTTCTCGGTAGAGTGACAGTGCGAAAATGGTCAGCGTTGATGTCAGGATTCCTCATAAGGGTATCAAGCATAATATGGATGGCCAAGCCCCATTCTGTTCCGTGGATATTTTTCTCGAAAGAAACCTTATCTAGTCTTGTGAATAGTGATTTTACGGATCCTATTTCGTAGGAATTCTCAAGTGAATTCTCAAAACGTTTCGCAATCGTTTGCTTAAAACACGAGACTGTTTCAGAATCGATAGTAGTTGGGTCGGCTTCAACTTGGTCGGAAAAACCTCGATGGCCAACCTCCCTTGTTCCATCAAGTCTATGATTGAAAAAGGACCACAGATTTTTGTTTGTGTGTTGGTGACGATTTGAAACTACCATCATGGAACCGGCCCGAGTCGCCGCTACATATTTTAATCTCAACTCTTCAGCCATCTTAAATGTGGTTTCTTCTCTTTCAAATGAGTCCCAATTCTCAGGAGCCGCAAGGATTTTATCTTTCAGATCACCTTGAATCGTGGCCGTCACTAAAATAAATCCCGTAGTCTCAGACTGAGATCGATCAATTCTAAGGAATGGTTTCTGATCATTCCTGCCCGTTGGATCAGCCAGAAAAACGATCGGCGCTTCCAATCCCTTGGCCTTATGGAGGTTCATGATTCTGACTGCTGATTCCGTTGAAGCTACTAAAGGTGTCGAATCACTTTTTTTGCTCCCAAACACCAGTTCAGCCATTAAATTAATGTAATCCTGTACAGTCCAAAACCTTGAGCTGGAGCCTCTCAGAATTTCGATTGTTTTACTCATTGCTCCAGCCGACACGTTTCCACTCGGGCCAATCGCAGCTAGTAACTGAATTCCGCTATCGATCATGATATGCTCGATGGCCGAAATTATCGTCCTTTTTCTCAACAGTTTCGAATAGGAATTCAATTTATCAAAAAATTCGGTGAGGCGTTTCTGAAGAGGCTGCTCCAACGATTCCGGGACCGTAGCCCTGAAATTAAACTCGCCGCCCGATAACACATAATTGTAAAGTTCAGTATCTGAAGCTCCAAAAAGGGGTCCTCTCAAAGTCGCGACGAGCGCTATGGAATCGTACGGCTCTGAGACCGCCTTAAGTAACATGTACAGGTAAAACAACTCCGGGACTGAATTTAGTGATCCGCCGCCTGCGACTTCGGTAGGAATCTTATAGCGACTGAGCTTATCATTATAAACACCGATGTTTTTCATCGTGGGGGTAATAATTAGAAAGTCAACAGGTCTAACAGCTTCCGCAGCATCATATACCGTTCCGCTTGAACATCGGTTAACGGACAATCTTTTTGAAAGACAATCATTAATGAATGAAGCTATAACTTCTGATTCATAGTTGACAATTTTTTCCGTCTTCGAGAGCTCCCTGGGGATTTGTAATTGCCTTACACCTTCTAGAGCGGCTTCGGCAGATGGAGGTCTGCCTTTCATGAGAGGTATGTATGCAGGGGAAGCATATTCGGGAAATCGTTTGAATTCATCTTTAAAAACAGCGTTGACCCAATCTATGATTGGACCAACGGCCCTGAAATTGCTCGAAAGATGGACTACTCTCCCACCGCTCGATTTAATTATCTCTTTGACACGGTTGTAAGTAATTATATCAGCACGCCTGAATCGGTAGATGGATTGCTTGGGATCTCCAACTACAAAAAGTGATCCTGGAACTGGACTGAGATTCATCCAATTTTTTTCCAAATCATTGTCTGAGGTCAGATAGAGCATGACCTCTGCCTGAATGGGATCTGTGTCCTGAAATTCGTCCACGAGTAAATACGAATAACGTCTCCGGAAATAAGATCTAATTTCGGGGTGATCTCTTAACAATCTGGAAGTTATCAATAAAAGATCCTGAAAATTTAGTTTTCCCCTATCCTTTCTAATGTTGTCATAATAGCTGATCCCCCCTCTGATCGCCCTAAGAAGCGGTTCGTACAAATATTCCTTCCACAACTTAACCAGGGGAGTAGCTACAGAGTCTCTGAGGAAATTCCAACGAGCCAATTCATCATCAAGGTTCAAGCAGGTTGTTTTCCAAACTTTCTTTACAGGCTTGGAATTGGTTAGAAATTCTTCAAATACTGAAACATAATCGTGAACCTCATTACTGTGTTTTGCCTGCCGGAATATCCGGGGAATGGCTCTATATTTGGGTATCAAAGCATCATTACCTGAATTTTCAGGCAAATCGGAAGCAATTTTTTCCATATATTGACAATACTCATCCAAAGCGGACAGTTGCTCATCGAAATCAGGGAATACAAATTTTCGTGAGGGCCAGTTTTCCACATCCGGATAATCGCACATCAACTTGAAGGATGGTTCCAACTGGCTAATTTCAATCCCTAAAGTCTCAAGTTCAATCAATATTGGGGCGTCACTTTGGTAGAGGTCAGCTACGTATCGACGCCATGCCAACTTGCGCAGATCCATATCCTCTTCGTCGTCTATCTCTGAGAAATTAACATCGACTCCAGCCTCAATCGGCCTCTCGCGAAGGATTCTCCCACAAAAAGAATGGATGGTTCCTATAAAACTCCTATCTAAATTCTCGATTGCTTCTTTTAACCTAGACCTTTGCACAGGCTTATCCGACGCCAAAAAAGCCTGTTCGAGATGAACCTGAAAACGAGACCTCAATTCAGCTGCAGCTTTTCTGGTGAAAGTCACAGCCGCCACATTGTCAATACGCGTCTTTCCTCTGGCCAATAAATTGACCATGCGGTCGACCATACTAGTAGTTTTTCCGGTTCCAGCTGCAGCCTCCACCAAAATTGTGGTGTCAAGTTCGTTAAGAATGACATCTCTTTGATCTTGGTCAGGTGGTAAATTGATGCGGTTAGACATTGAGCAATATCTTTCTGGCATGGGTCAGGTCTTGGTTAGAAAAATTGTTTAACTTCGCATTAGAGCAATCAGCAGTTACTGATGCATCGCCACAAATAAGTCTATATTCGCAGTAATTGCAGGTATTCTTGTCGTTTGTAGCGATAAATGTTCCTGAGGAAGCAATACCACAAAGAGCCTGAATCACTTCAGTGGCTTGAGTCGTGTCACTCAGGGATTTCACGATTCTCAGTCCACGGGCTTTGGGCGTGGGGAAAAAATAAACAAATTCGAGCGATTTTGAATCCTCCATCTGTCGGCTTTTGATAAGATTGGAGGCCATATGAAGATAGACAGAATGCTGAACTATTTTTCCACACTCATAGTTTTTTAAATCCAGATGCTTTTTCGGGTTTCCCGTCTTGTAATCGATTATCCGGAAGCGGTTCCCATGGTCCTCAATGCTCTTGTCAACTCTGTCCAATTTTCCGGATAGTTTGACAAATCTCTTTTCGTCTAGTCCTAAAACCACCGGCCCAAATTCTTCACATTCACGCAATGTCTTTCCAGCATCCATTCCAATGGAGGCTTCGAGTAGATGAGGAACCCACCCCCTGGAAGCGACCTCTTCTTCGACCAGAAACACGAGAGCAGATCTCTCTGACCAGATGATCTGTCTGCGCATCGAACTCTTGTTTGGGGGAGGAGTCAAAATTGCTTGGGCATTGAGTTGCCTATGAATTATATCGAAAAGCCTTTCTTTGTCTCTCTGGAATTCTGTATTTCGTCCTTTGCGAGCAAGGTCTTTCATAAATTCAAAGAAAGCTTCGTGAAGCAATACTCCTAGCTGAACACTATCCAACCATCTTGAGTGATCAACATCTATACCATCCAATGGTCCAATTCGGATAATGTATTTGAAAAAGTACTTTCGTGGACATGACCCTATGGTCTCCAATGAAGCGCTTGACATTACAGGGCCGTCTTGATGCGTTGGATCGTGTCTGGCTTCCAAGAGACCAACATTTCCATCATACTCGGTAAAATTCTCAGAAAGTCGGGATTGTATTGCGTTGATTCCATGACTGATATTCGGTCTAAGCTGCCCGATCAATTGAACCTTGTCATCGATAGCTTCCTGGCATAATGAACTCAACAGCCATTCGTTGACTGTCAGTGATCGATCTTTACAGACCGGAACATAACGAACAGGTGCGCCAAGCTCAGCTAGCATCTTTGTCTGATCTGAGTGACGTTGATTAGACAATATTCGAAAAATAGAAAATAGAACGCTGCTTGGAAAACTGGATTTTTCTGAATGATCATTTGAGCAGGAATAGCTAAGAGTTACATTTCCTCTCAACCGTGCCAGGAGGGCGCCAAATTTTTCTATTCTTTTGGCTGATTCGAACCTTGTCTGAGGCAAATCTCCCGAAATCCTCTCCCTCTCTGAGTCCATCAAAAAAGGATCATGAATTCCCGAACCCGGAAACTTTTCGTCATCAAGTCCTACAATGAATGTATGATTTCTTCCCGAATGTCCTCCCGAATAAACATTATCAACATGAATCATTCCAGGTCTCGGACCACTTCCCATGATCCTGAGCTTGTCCGTTAATTCCGTAATCCAGCTGATAACATCAAAATCATCCACCCGAACAAACCGATCCAGGGCTTGTTCCATGTGATCAAGGTCTTGCAATAAAGCCTGAAGGGCATAATTATCTATTTCACCGCTTGATCTACAGCATGTCTTGAGAAAACTGATCGCATTACGAAGTTGGTCTCGAGGTCCTGCTTCAGGTTTGGCCGAGCAAAACATCAATTTCTCTACAATTCGAACCAACCCTTTTAAGCAATCAATTTCGTGAATTAATGCAGCGTGTTTTGAATCACTGGGGCAGGTCTCTTCCTTCGAAAATTTACATTTCTGGACCAATAAAATTAGCTCATCAAGACGGTTGCTAAGCATCTCATGCGATCTTTGGAGTCCTGAAACTATCTTCATTTTCCGTAGAGTGTTAACGAGATCCTTGTCTCTCGGCGTATTCTCGATCGGATCGTTGTCCAACAAACCATCAGATATCATTTGTATTAGGGTTGTTTGCGGATAGTCATCGGACATCCACCTGATCCATGTCCGCAGTGCACGAGCTGGTCGTGAAAATCTTATCGGAAGACCCTCTGCGAAGGTTATAGGTAAACTTTCGGAGCCGATGTCAAAAGACAGAGACAAATATTCCACTACTTCATAGATTACGTGAACATAAGTTTCATAGTCCGTGTGAAGAATTTCAACTTCATCAAATGGAGTAACATCTTCGCTAGCGCTTTTCCCTGCTGGACCGAGAATCCGGCGAAAAACCTCCCGAATTTCGTTTGCAGGTCCAGAAGTGTTAAAGATGTTTACCGAATTGTCATTGACGGAGCGAGGCGCATGCAGCGGGTCCTGGAAGTGAACCAGAATGTCACAGTCCGAAGTGATGTTTTCATTCATTCGAGTTTGCACAGAATCGGTTTCGAGCCAGATCAATGAATTCCGAGGAACTGAATCTAAAAGGTCTCTTTCCAACTTGGACAGGTCATGGTCTCGCACAATAAGCAAAAAACGGTCTAATTCAACCGAAAACCTGGATGCTATTACCTCGGAAGCTGCTCTGAGAACATCCGAATAATCTACAAGCTGATTGGCCTGTAATATTTCTAAATATTCCTTCAGTATGTATTTGATATTTTGCCCTTTATGCTGAATGTCAAAAGAATCAGCATCGATGTCTTCTACTGACAATCCTGCCATTCTCAAAGTGTTGACAGTGTTGATGAGTCCGGAAATCAAACCGGCGCTGATGCTTGTATTTGAAAAATAGTTGTCACCACTATAGACTAATCGTTCCAAGATCCCTTTCATGATCACGATCGTCTGAATCTGATTCACCGGTGTAAGAGAATATTCTCTGAGATGATCATCAACCAGCTCAAAAGCCAGGCCTTTCACTGTCTTTAATCGAACATTTACGCAGGGTTGTCCATGCAACGCCGTGTTATCCAACCATATCTGCCCCGTCCTTAATGACGGACAGATCAGATATTTCTCCGAGAGAAGGCGGTTTTTACAAAACTGCCCTATGGAAAAAATCAATTGGTTCAAGAAGGCCCCTGAAAAATTAGTTGTGAGGAATATCAGGTCACTCACAGAGTATGTTCAAAAATCATGGAAGATCAAAAAGGGAATTATAAATCTTTCGTATTTCGTAGGATACTTTGAAGTATTCTTGAACAAGCGTCTCCTGACTTCCTGTTCTATATCCAAGCCTCTGGGCCAAGCCTTTAAGTTTCTTTCCCGTCAGAGGCATGCGATCAACACTCTTTTCTTCCATTATTCTGATTCTGTCTTCAAGATCACTGAGAAATCGATAACCATTATCAAGTGTTTCAAATGTCTTGTAATCAATTATATGGCTTCGATGTAACTGAGCCAGGGCATCCAGAGTATTAGTCTTTATAATCTCTGGCCTATTATGGCTGTGCATCAAGATATTTGCCTGAACAAAAAATTCCACATCAACCAGACCTCCTTCGCCGGTCTTGAGGTCAACGTTTATAGAATCCTCAAGAGCCAATTCTCGTTGCATGCGCTTTCTCAACCGGTCGATCTCTTCCAGATCGGACCGAGAAATGGAGGTCCTCATGATGCAATCTCGAGTTATGTTAATTACTTTTTCCGACAGTTGCGCAGGCCCAAACACAGGTCTGGCACGTATGAGAGCCTGCTTTTCCCACAAAGCGGATGTATGCTTGTGATACTCAGCGAATGATTCAAGCGACGTGACGAGGGCTCCCTTATTTCCGGATGGACGAAGTCTGGTGTCTATTTGGAAGGCGATTCCTTCGGCGGTATGCATGTTCAGCACTGAAATGATCCTGCCGGCGAATCTACTGAACCAGTCGTGAGAGGCAAGTTTTCCAATTTGGGGCGATGGCCATTCGTAAACAAAGATGATGTCCAAATCTGACAGGTATGTCATTTCCTGGCCACCAAGTTTTCCCATCCCCACAATCACGAAGGGTAGGGCGTCTAATGCTGTGGCCGTTCCGAATTTTTTGGCCATTTCCCGGTTGGCGATTTCGGCGGCCCCGGAAAGACAAACTTCTGCAAGATCTGAGATTTCCCTGCGCACAACTGTGGATGTAGCATATTCACTTAAATGTCTCACTCCGATAGTGAGCATTTGTTCGTTCTTAAAGCGTCGTAAAAGGTTCAGCTGGTCCTCAAAATCATCAGAATAGGCTAGCCTCTCATAAAATAATGATTCCAACTCATCCTTACTTTTCGGTCCGTCATCGACACCCTTTGCTATTAGTGAGTCAATAGCCTGAGGATGCCTAATCAGAAGATCAGTGAATAGCTTGCTCTCCCCCAGGATTTTTATCAGGAAACCTGCCGTGGCAGGATTTTCCAAAAAAGTGGAAAAATAAGCGTGACCGGCCTTTAGGGAGCTTACGAAATTGTCCAGAGCTACTAAAGTCCGATCTGGCTCGGGAGATTTAACAATCTCATCAATAAAAAGAGGGGTAACCCTCTCCAGAAGAGATCTACTCTTGTCGTAACTCCCGGCCTTGGAGGACTGTCTTACAAGTTTCTTGATGATGTTGAATGACCTGGAGACATTGCTGAAGCCAGCATCGCCGAGTAAGCCTGAACACGTGAATTCGTCATCTATCATCTCTACAATGTTTCGACTACTTGCAGATGCGACAGACCTCGGT
Source organism: Desulfomonilaceae bacterium (assembly GCA_050176095.1). Lineage (GTDB taxonomy): Bacteria > Desulfobacterota > Desulfomonilia > Desulfomonilales > Desulfomonilaceae > CAITZA01. Next base: position 3,840 of record JBFXII010000018.1, on the reverse strand, counting down.
CCTTCCCCAGAAACTTTCAACAATCCTGAAAACAATTCCTCAACTATCTTTCTATGAGTCTCGAGATCAAAAAGGAATTCTTCGAGAGGCCTGATCTTGTACCCCATTCTGAATGCGAGCTCTTCCATTTCTTCTCTGGATTTGGGGAGTTCGTGAGTCTGAAGTTGCTTGTCTATCTGAATCCTATGTTCCGTTTGGCGAAAGAAAAGATAGGCTTCCTTAAGTGTCCTGGCTGTAGCCGGATCGACAAGCCCTGTTTCTGAAAGAAGATTAAGCGATTCAAGTGTCGATGTTGATCTAACTCGAGGTGTACGACCGGCATTTATTAACTGAAGCGCCTGCACGAAGAATTCGACTTCTCGTATTCCCCCCTGGCCCAATTTGATGTTTACTCCAGGTTTCAGCCTTAGTTGGGATTCAATTCGAGCCTTCATGTCCCGCATGTCGTCAAGTGTAGAATAATCCAAATGCTTCCTGTATATGAATGGTTGGAGATCTTTCAGGAATTCTTTTCCAGCGTTGAGATCGCCCGCAATAGGTCTGGCTCGCATAAGGGCTGCTCTTTCCCAGGTGCGACCCCAGGCAAGATAATAATCTAGGGCGTTGGTAAGCGAAGGAACCAATTCACCTTTTTCTCCCTCGGGACGCAAACGTAAATCGACACGGAACACAAAGCCATCTTCTGTGATTTCCGATAAAGATTTTGCGACTGACCTTACAAGGGATTCGTAAAATTTACCCACCGTAATCCTTGAATCTCCCTCCGTCCATCCCTCTTCTGGAATTCTTAAGAAAACCAGATCAATGTCAGATGAGAAATTCAGCTCCCTACCTGCCAATTTTCCCATTGCAAGCGCCACAATTCCCATGCCTTCGAGCAAGCCTGAGGGTCTACCATGCTTTTGGACAAGCCGATTAAAATGAAATTCGAGTGAAATGTGAACCATTGCACAGGCTAAATCAGATAGCTCGGCCATTATTTCGATTACGTCTGCCAATTCAGACAGGTCTCGGGTTCCGATTCTGAGGAAATCTTCCTCCTTATAAAGACGAAGGACTTGATCGAAACTAGATGGTTCAATGGCGCCCGAAACTTGCTTTTTAAGCTCTTCCTGTTTCTGGTTTCGATCTTTTCGACTGAAACAACCTCTGTTCAAATAGACGTTTCGCATAAATTGAGGGCATCTACGAATAGCCGCCGCTAGATAACTCGATCCAGCAGTAGTCTTTAAGAACACTCTGGAAAGATCCGAATCCTGAAAAATCTTGATCAGATCATCTTTGGTTTCATCCAAAACAATGTCTTCAAGTCGATTCGTCAATGTTGCTGGATTAGGTATATCCCCTAAAAACTGAAAGATAGTTTCTATTTCTTTTGAGGCTAGCCTGGAAAGCAAGTCCGCTAACTTGGGACAACCACGACTTACGAAATTCTTTAACAATTGATCAGGCATATCTTCTTTGTGTCCAAATATTATGTTCAATCAACCAATTTGACGCTCGTCTTGTCATCATTTTTATCAAATATGTCTCCTATGACCCAACTGGGGATACCGTTTCGATCTAGTATGTCCAGAGCGTCAGACGCCATGTTCGCGCTGACCACTCCTACCATTCCTATACCCATGTTGAACGTCTCGAACATATCCCAATCATCAAGTGATCCAAGTTCTTGAAGAAATTTAAAAACATACGGGATTTCCCAGGATCCTGACTTGATCCTGACTCCCTTGTCTGGCGCCATGATTCTGGGGACGTTTCCCGGAAAACCACCACCTGTTATATGCGCCAGACCCTTTACCTCTATCTGTTCCAACATAGACAACACTGGCCTGACATAAATTCTGGTAGGGGTCAGTAGCTCCTGTCCGAGAGGATTTTTGAAACCGTCCGGAATTGAGTCGATTGAATAATTGTTTTTACCAAACAGTAATTTCCGCACGAGACTGAAACCATTGCTGTGCAATCCAGATGAAGCCATTCCAATGACGACGTCTCCAGCCTGAATGGTCGACCCATCAAGAGCCTTAGACCTGTCAACCATTCCGACACAGAATCCAGCCAGATCATATTCTCCATGAGCATAAAAGTCAGGCATTTCTGCCGTTTCTCCTCCAATCAGTGAGCAGCCCGCCTGTTTGCAACCATCTGCAATTCCTGAAACTACCGCCTCGAACGTCTCAGGCTGCAGTTTGCCGGTTGCAAAGTAATCTAGAAAAAATAGTGGCTCAGCTCCGACTACGACCAAATCATTGACATTCATAGCCACTAAATCAATTCCAACGGTGTTGTGAATACCGCTCATGAAAGCTAGTTTGAGCTTTGTTCCAACTCCATCCGTAGCGGAAACGAGGACCGGATCGGTGTAAGCTCTCCAGTTCGGTCTGAACTGAGCCGCAAAACCACCGATACTTCCAATGACTTCAGGTCTAAATGTAGATTTAATTTTACTGGATAAGGAGCTTATTGTCCTATCGGCCAAATCAACATCTACACCCGCATCTTTGTATGTAATCTTATTTGACATTTCTTAACACTCTTTCAAAAGTTGGATGCCCGCGTTCTTCGATATCGCCTCAGAGAACCTTTCAGCATTTGCGAATACGGATTGTAAGTCAATGGTCTGAATTTCACCTTTGTTAACGACATGCCTTCCATTTACAAAAACATCCCTCACATCTGAGCCTCGTGCAGAATATACGACGGCAGATTCAACGTTGTACATGGGCCTCAGATGGGGCGCATCAAGCCTTATCACTACAACATCGGCCAGCTTTCCTTCTTCTAATGATCCAATCAGATCTTCCATACCCAACACCTTGGCTCCACCCTGAGTGGCCATGAAAAGACTATGGACTGCGCTCAACGATTGAGATCCCGATTCGAATATCTTTGAAGCCAAAGCAGCGCTCCTCATTTCCTCCATCAAATCAAGGTTGTTGTTGCTCGATGGTCCATCCGTTCCAAGACCAACATTGACCCCCTCGTCCAAAAGTCTGCGAACCTGAGCAATACCTGATGACAATTTCATGTTGCTCCGAGGACAATGCGCTACCTGGATTCCTGATTCACTAATAAGCTTTCTCTCATCATTGTTTATATGAACACAATGCACTGCGATGAAATTCCTATCCAACACTCCTGCATCGGAAAGCCAAACAAAAGGGCTTACTCCATGTTTATTCAATGAATTATTCAACTCTGATTCAGTTTCAGAGACATGAGAAAACAGTCTCAAATTGTATTGACGGGCAATTTTATGCGACTTCACGAACATCTCTTTACTGCACAGGTATGGTGAATGGCAAAAAAGCGCTGGGGTGGTCAATGGACTTTTGGGAAAATTCTCCAGAAAGGATTCAACTCTATCAATCCAATTCAAAGGATCGGGGCAGTCAGGAGTTCCAAAGTCTATGATACCCTGAGCAATTACGGCTCGGATACCAACATCCATAGCTGCTCGTGCCGAGTCTTCCATAAAAAAATACGCATCTGCCACTGTCGTTGTACCTGACAGAAGCATTTCAATCATCGAAAGCTGGGCTCCAATGTGTACAAAATCAGGGGAAACAAATATTGCCTCAGTAGGGAATATATAATCGTGAAGCCATTTTTCCAGAGGCAAGTCATCAGCCAACCCCCGTAAAAGGCTCATAGATGAATGTGTATGGGAATTTATTAGCCCTGGAATTATCAGACAGCCAGAGCAGTCTAGAATCTCATCAAATTCTATCACCTCGTTCTCATCTGAATTGACCAAACTCAATAAATGGTCCTCAAAAACAGTCAGCTTATGTTCTTCAACACGTGATTTTCCCGGATGAGTCAAGATCAGTCCAT
>JBFXII010000017.1:0-14395 GCA_050176095.1 Desulfomonilaceae bacterium | reverse complement strand
ATGCCGGAAGCTTTGATTTATGAGGAAGTCTCTTGAGGCGGGTTGTCCTAAAAACCTAATAAAATATGGTGCCTGAGGACGGACTCGAACCGTCACGAGCACAAGGCTCAAGGGATTTTAAGTCCCTTGTGTCTACCAATTCCACCACTCAGGCAATAGGTAGGTGTAGCGACAAGTATAAATCGAAAATGTTTAGGAATCAATGATGATGTTCTCTACAGTGACCTCCCGCCAGGACATAAATAATAGGTTGATCAGTTTTGTTAGATATGAAAAATGATTCATCTTCCTTTACGTGGACGGCATTACCCTGTTCGATGACATAATTGCCTTTTTCCGCTGTAACCTGAACAGGTCCTGTGACAGGAACCAAAATTTCCTCGTGGCCTTCTCCGGGTTTTACGAGCCTATCCGTTTCGCCCGGCTTGAGGACGCCATAAACCATGTAGCAGGCATGAGTATGCAGGTCTTTCATTCCTAGCACATACTCGCCGCCTTGTTCTCTGGCTAATTTATCTATTTCAAAAGCTTTCACTCAGAAGGGTCCTCCACATAACCCCAATCGAAAAGTAGAGCGTCTTTAGGACCTGCCATATCACCTATCAATAGCTGCGAATACTCCCCTGACATTATGTTGCGTTCTAAGTTCACTCCCAAGGTGATTTTTTCGGAATTGATAAGAACCGTGAAAGGATAATCCACTTTCCCAGGCCCTACCAACAATTTTTTCTGACACTCAAACATGGACTCAACATCGATCCCTTTGAAAAGGTCTTCGCAATTTGTCCATATTAGATCTATTATCGAAGCCATGGAATATTTGCCCTCTGAATCAATCCATGAGTCTTGTCTGTTATGCCAGTTAAAAAGACCGATGACAACAACAGAAACGTTTTATTCTTGCCAGTATCATTCTAGAACGCTGTGATGCCATTTTCTAAATGCGCCAAATTCATCTGTCAAGGAAATTCTGGAGTCATTTGGCACATCAGCCTTAGTTGAAAAAAAATTGGATTTCGCCAATGGTATAGATCGCGCTACAAGACCATTAACCGTAGTGTTTTCTAGAGGCAAACTTATCTTGACAGTGCAATCAAGCAAGTTTAAGATTGTTACACTTATGATAGCGCCGGCTAATGGGAGGAATACTTTTCGATACGCGTGTCCTTAGGCCGGAATTCCTCAAATTAGCTGAAATCAATCCAATAGTCCTGTAGCTTCGGGGTGGCAACCCATAGTGGTTGTTGGCTGCATAGCAGATGCCGTAAATTAGCTTTGCGAACCTGTTTTGGATTGAACTTTACTTGAGGGGCTAGGTAGTTTCCCGAAGATCATCATTAGCAAATCAAGAGGTCCGAAATGGAATTTAGTTATTATCCCGGTTGCAGCCTTAAAGGCTCCGCGCAGGAGCTTGATGATTCTTTTCGCAGTGTCTCAGAGAAATTAGGGGTAGTTCTCAGAGAAATACCTGACTGGACCTGTTGTGGAGCTTCTTCAGCTCACATGGTAGATCACTATCTGGAAGCTGCCCTTCCAGCAGGAGATTTACTCAAAGCCGAACGCATGGGTAAGGATGTTGTCGCTCCGTGCGCTGGATGTCATGTGAGGATGAAAGCGGCATCTCAAAGAATATTTAAAGAACCGGAGTTGGCGCGTCAGTTTCCCTTCAAGGGTACCATAAAAGTGATGTCCGGAATTGAAATGTTTCATTTAAAAGAAGTGATGCAACAACTCAAAGATCGGAAAATTAAGTCACTCGAAGGCCTCAAGGTGGTTCCTTATTATGGATGCCTGGCTGTAAGACCAGTGGAAGTGGTTGAACCGGAGGATCCTGAAAATCCCAGGGAGATGGACGATGTCCTTGAGATTCTGGGCGCTGAAGTCCTTAATTGGCCTTATAAGACCGATTGTTGCGGTGGTTCGTTAGCAGTGACTCGCACGGATCTTGTCGTTAAACTATCCAGAAAACTTCTAGATATGGCAAAGCAGGTGGGCGCCGACGCTCTTGTCACCATGTGCCCCATGTGTCAGGCTAACCTTGATACACGCCAGGTTGATATTTCAAAGGCGGCTGGACGCGTTTATCACATTCCAGTTCTATATCTTAGTGAAGTAATAGGATTAGCCCTCAACGATTCTAGGGCCGCCTCCTGGTTTGATAAACATATCGTTTCACCCAAGGCGATGTTGTCTTCCAAAGGTTTGATGTAAAACGATTCCGTTTGCTCCAGGGTTGTGAGTCAATAGCTTTTGGCCTATCGATCAAAGATGTTAACAACCTGGGAAAAGGGAAAGCTTTCCGGAGATTACCGTGACAAATAACAAAATTGGCGCAGTTATGACAGTTGGAGGGGGTATAGGAGGAGTACAAGCCTCTTTGGACTTGGCCGAATCAGGCTTTAGGGTTTACTTGATAGATGAAAAGCCATGTATCGGCGGAGTCATGGCTCAATTAGATAAGACCTTTCCTACTAATGATTGTTCTGCCTGTATTTTTTCTCCAAAATTGCAGACTCTTGCGCAAAACCCCAATATTGAGATCCTCGCCTACAGTAAAATAGAGGGCATAGAAGGAGAAGCTGGTAATTTTACTGTCAAGGTCCGCAGGAAAGCTCGTTATGTGGATGCCGAAAAATGTACTTCCTGCGGCGCATGCGCTCAGAAATGTCCTACAAAGGTTCCCAATGAATATAATTTTGGGCATGATCTCAGGAAGGCTATCTACAAGGATTATGCTCAAGGAATACCTTCTGTCTACACGATTGACACAGCAACTTGCCGTGTTTTTAATGGCAAGAAATGTGGTGTATGTGCGAAGGTCTGTCCTGCCGGAGCGATTGACTACGAACAACAGGATATTATTGAAGAAATAAACGTCGGCGCTGTAGTCATGGCTCCGGGGTACGAACTTTTTAATACAACCCATGTTTCTGAATTTGGACATGGACGTATGCCCAATGTCGTGACAAACCTTGAGATGGAAAGGATTCTGAGCGCTTCGGGGCCGTTTGGAGGGGTGGTCACCAGACCCTCAGATGGAAGGCATCCCAAGAAAGTCGCCTGGATTCAATGTGTGGCTTCACGTGATAGAAGAAAAGGTATGCCACACTGCAGTTCCGTTTGCTGTATGGCCTCTATTAAGGAGGCTGTAATTGCCAGGGAACACGACTCTTCCATTGAGCCTACCATTTTTTACATGGATATCAGGGCATATGGTAAGGACTTCGACAAGTATTATGAAAAGGCGAAGAATGAAGGAGGAGTCCGCTTCGTACGCTCGATGATTAGCAGAATAGTGGAAGACCCGATAACTAGAGATCTTGAGATCACATATGTTGATGAAAACAACAGACTTCAGACTGAAACTTTCGATCTGGTCGTTTTAGCAGTGGGTATAAAGCCTACTGAATCGGCCATCGAGACATCCAGAATTTTGGACATTAGCCTGGACGATCAAAATTTCTGCATGACCACAACTTTCGATCCGGTCCAGACATCCAAGCCCGGAATTTTCGTTGCAGGAGCTTTCCAGGCCCCCAAGGACATACCGCAGACCGTTATGGAAGCATCTGCAGCAGCTGGCGCTGCAATGAGCATGCTTGTCGATCAGAGAAACACCTTGACATCGAAGAAGGAGCTTCCTCCAGAACGTGATGTCACGGGAGAATCCCCTAGAATAGGAGTTTTTGTTTGCCGTTGCGGTATAAATATAGCTCAAACAGTTGACGTGCCGGGTGTGGTAGATATTATCAAAGAGCTTCCAGGTGTCGCTTACGCCGGGGAAAATCTTTTCACATGCTCCCAGGATACTCAGGTACAAATCAAACAGATTATCAAGGATAACAATCTTAACAGAATTATTGTCGCTTCTTGCACTCCAAGAACCCACCTGCCACTTTTCCAGGAAACAGCTAGGGAAGCAGGCCTCAATAAGTATCTTGTAGAAATGGCTAATATTCGTGAACACTGTTCTTGGGTTCACATGTCGGAAAAAGAACTCGCCACAATGAAAGCCGTTGATTTGATCCGCATGGCCATAGCCCGGACTTCCAAATTGGAACAGGTTCAGGATCAGCAGCTACCTATGGTTCCCTCGGGTCTGGTCATCGGTGGCGGTGTAGCAGGCATGACAGCGGCTCTTAATTTGGCTGACCAGGGTTTTGATGTCCATCTATTGGAATCAACGGACAAGCTTGGTGGTAATGCCTGGAGATTATTCCACACACTGAAAGGTGAGAAGATAAGGCCATATTTAGAAGAGCTGTTGGAAAAGATAGAGAATGAGAAACATATCAACGTCTATTTCAAGGCGAAAATAGAAGATGTCTCCGGCTTTATCGGAGCTTTCAAGACCAAGATATCTCAGCCTGAAAAAGAAAGCCTGGTTATAGACCATGGTGTGACTATAATTGCCACTGGCGCTCATGAGTGGAAACCGGATGTTTATGGTTACGGATCAGACCCCAGAATAAAAACACAACTTGAGTTCGCAAAAGCTCTCGATGCAAAAGAACCAGATGTCCTGAATGCCAACACGACAGTGTTCATTCAATGTGTCGGATCGAGATGCGACGAAAGACCATGGTGTTCCAAGGTGTGCTGTAATCACAGTATTATGGATTCCATAGCCATAAAAGAGGCTAATCCTTCTGCCAGGGTCTTTGTCTTGTATCGAGACATTAGGACTTTCGGGCTCAATGAGCCGTATTACGAAAAAGCACGGAGATTGGGTGTCGTTTTTGCCCGATTCGATACGGAAAACCCGCCTGTCGTTGAGGTATCTTCAAAAATAAATGTGCATTTTAAAGACAAAGTCCTTGGCGGAGAGATGACAGTTTCAGCGGACAATCTTGTGCTTGCCGCAGCCATCATCCCGGACGAATATAATAAGGAGTTATCCAGACTCTATAAAATCTCGACAAATGAGGATGGTTATTTCCTTGAAGCTCACATGAAACTCAGGCCGGTGGACTTTGCGACTGATGGAGTATACCTGGCAGGCCTGGCGCACTATCCCAAACCTCTGGACGAAACGGTAGCCCAAGCGGTTGCAGCCGGAGCCCACGCTGCTCAGACATTGGCGCGAGGCTTTGTGGAAGCTCCTGGAATGGTTTCCGTAGTGGATGCGTTCCTCTGTAGGGGCTGCGGCCGATGTGTAGATGTTTGCCCTTTCCACGCTCCAGAGTTAGTTGAGGTTAGTGCTGGTGTTTTCAAATCGCAGATCAATCCTGCACTGTGCAAGGGTTGTGGAGCCTGTGCTGTAGCATGCCCAACCGGAGCTGCGGCTATCAGGCATTTCAAGGATTATCAGATTACCGACATGATTGATGAGGCCATTGCCTGAGCGCAAATCCGGCTCTCTTCATAGATGTCACGAGACATTCCAATTGGTCCATGAAGTTAATCTTCCGTGTGATTGAGAGTATCGGGAGAAAATCGGAGTTAACATGTCAGAAGAATTTGTTCCAAAAATCATAGCCTTTGCTTGTAACTGGTGTTCATATGCGGGAGCCGACCTTGCGGGAGTGGGAAGGATGCAATACCCACCGAGCATAAGACTGATCAGATTGATGTGCTCGGGGATGCTCGTTCCATCATACATACTTAAGGCTTTTGAAAAAGGGGCTGATGGCGTCTTGGTCACCGGTTGACACATTGGCGAATGTCATTACCTGGAAGGTAATGAAAAAGCTCTGAAAGTTTTGGACAAAACTCGCAAGATGATGAAACTGTTAGGTATAGAAGACCAGCGGCTCCGTAAAGAATGGATTTCCGCTTCAGAAGGTTCTCGCTTTGCTGAAACGGTAAGAAATTTCACTGAGGACATAAAGAAACTGGGCAAGAACAACATTGTCAAGACGGAGACGGCGGCATGAACATACCAGAGATAATAGATCACACTCACGCTTACTACTGTCTTGACTGTGGTATATGCACCGGTAGTTGTCCTGTATCTAGAACGACACCCGATTTCTCACCTCGTTTGATGGTTGAAAAAGCCCTTCTGGACGAGGTTGAAAACCCCTTGGAAGACATTAATATCTGGTCATGCCTTTCATGCGGCCAGTGCTCTGAAAGATGTCCTTCTAACATAGATTATCCAGAATTTGTGCGTCTAGTCAGAGAAGAGGCCGTTCGTCAAGGAAAGGGCGGTGTTCCAGCTCATCGCGGGCTATTCCAGACGGTCATGCGGCTCCAGTCAATGGATGTTAAACAAAGTAAGACAGACTGGGCTAGGGAAATTGGCAAGATTTCGGAAACCGGAGACACTTACTTTTTTGTTGGATGCGCTCCATTTTTCGATGTCGAGTTCCACGATGACTGGGGTCTTGATATGATGGATTCCCCAAAAGGGGTCCTTAAACTGATGAACGCTATCGGCATTGAACCAGTGGTTCATGATGATGAGCGTTGTTGCGGCCATGATTTGCTCTGGAATGGAGACAAAGCCAATTTTGCAAAACTCGCACAAAAAAATGTGGACCTTATCAGAAAATTGGGTTGCAAAAGGGCAGTATTCAGTTGTCCGGAAGGCTTTATGACTTTCAAGAAGTATTACCCAGAAGTTGTCGGTGAACTTGGTTTTGAAATTGTTCATTTTTATGAGCTTCTGGCTAATGAAACATCAGCTGGAAAAATTACATTCTCCGGAATTGAGGGTGTGTTTACTTACCATGACCCATGTCGTCTCGGAAGACAAGCTGGAATATTCGATGCTCCAAGACAACTCTTGAAGAGCATACCAGGACTAAAACTGTCCGAGATGCCACATAACAGGGAAAGTGGCATTTGCTGTGGGACAAGCGCATGGATGAATTGTTCAGCCTGTTCCAAAGCCATTCAGAAAAGCAGACTCGAAGAAGCCGTTTCAGTGGGAGCAAAAACTCTCATCACGGCATGTCCTAAGTGTCGAGCGCATTTGAGTTGCGCTCTGAGAGACATGGAAATCGATTTAAGCATAAAAGACATAAATACCCTCTTAGCCGAACAAATAATGGCTTGAGGTTTTTACGAAAACAACTTTATGCGATTTCCGTCATGAAATGACTCAATCATATCGATTAATTGTTGACAATAACCGAACTATAAGGGTGGTGTTGTAATGGCTTCAAAAGAGGTGTTGATCATAGGTGGAGGAATAGCCGGGATGCAGGCCGCTTTAGATCTTGGGGATATGGGCATACAGGTCCATCTCCTGGAGAAAAACCCTAGCATTGGCGGCAAAATGGCCCAGCTAGACAAGACATTCCCCACTAATGACTGCACAATATGAATTCTCTCGCCCAAGTTATTGGATGTCGGTCGACATCCAAAAGTTAATGTGCTGGCATACAGTGAACTAAAGGAATTCTCGGGACAGATCGGAAACTTCAAGGCAAAGGTTCTAAGAAAAGCAAGGTATGTGGATCCATCCCGGTGCACGGCTTGCGGGGCCTGCGCCGAAAAGTGTCCAACAAAGGTTCCCAATGAATTTAATTTTGGTCTTGATGACAGAAAAGCCATTTACAAAGACTACGCTCAGGGAATTCCATCCGTTTACACCATAGATCCTGACAACTGTAAAGTTTTGCAGGGCGGAAAGTGTGGTGTATGCGCAAAGGTCTGTCAGGCCAAGGCGATAGACTATAAACAACAGGATTCGGAAGTTGAATTGAATGTGGCAGCTGTAATAGTTTCCACTGGCTATGAACTGTTTGACGCCACACAAATTCCCGAATATGGATATGGAAAGCTTCCTAACGTCATTTCATCATTAGAAATGGAACGCCTGTTGAGCGCAGGTGGTCCAACCAAAGGACATCTGACAAGACCTTCCACGATAAGGCTTGAAAAAAGACTGAAAGAATTGCCCAAGCTAATAAAGAAAGCTGAAAAATCGGAAGATCCTAGTGAGAAGGTCGCTCTTGAAGAAGAAATGAAATGGGCGGAAGAACAAATCCATAAACACCACACGGCTAAGAAGTTAGGTTTTATACAGTGTGTGGGGTCCAGGGATTTCAGGTTTCACAAATATTGTTCGAGCTATTGTTGCATGCATTCCATAAAGGAAGCAATCATAGCACGTGAACACGAATCATCGACTGAGTCTTTCATATTTTACATGGACCTGAGAACCGTAGGAAAAGGCTTTGAAGAGTACAAAGTTCGAGGGGCTCAGGTTTCGGGTTTGAAGTATATCCGTGGTCGAGTAGCTGAAATCCTCCAGGATGAGGAACATAATCCCATAGTCTATTATGAAGACACGGAGAAGCGCCAAGTGGTAGGTTTGCCGTTGGACATGGTAATTCTAGCCAATGCCTGCTCTCCTTCAAAGGGAATATCCCAGATTTCTCAACTCTTAGGGGTGGAACTGGACGAAAACGGTTTTGTAAAAACTCACCCCAATAAGCCGCTGGATACGAGCGTGCCCGGAGTTTTCACCTGTGGATGCGCTCAAGGACCTATAGATATACCTGAGTCGGTTGCCCAGGCAAGTAGCGCAGCAGCTCGAGCAGCTGAGGTTGTAATGACTGGTGGATTAGCGCTGGCAGTTTAAGGGAGATTTATTTTGAAAGGCAAAGACAAAACTGACGTCCGAATTGGCGTTTTTGTATGTGATTGCGGCTCTAACATCGCTGGCTACCTTGATATGAAGGAACTAGTCGAATATTCAAAGACCTTGCCCAAAGTCGTCTTTGTTCAGGAAAACCTTTACACGTGCTCTGAAGGCGGCATCAACGAGATCAAGCAGGCGATCCCCAGAGAAAACCTCAATCGTGTGGTAGTGGCTTCTTGTACCCCAAGGACACATGAACCCCTTTTCATGAGGGCCTGCGAAGAGGCAGGCCTGAATCCCTATTTGTTTGAAATGGCCAACATACGGGATCAATGCTCTTGGGTGCATATGCGAGAGAGAGAAAACGGAACAGAGCGGGCTAAAGGTCAAATCGCGATGGCAGTGGCAAAAGCTGCCAAGCTCCGAGAACTTAAGCGCATTCAGCTTAACCTGTCCCATTCTGCGTTAGTCATCGGTGGTGGCGTCTCAGGAATGTCAGCAGCGATGGCTCTTGGAAATATGGGCTACGAAGTGAATCTGGTAGAGAAACAGAGCCGGATGGGGGGATTACTCAATAATTTGAACATGATTATGCCGGCCAACGAGCCTCCCGAGAGACTAGTCAATGACTTGATAGCCAGACTGGAACAGAATCCCAAAGTAACAATTCATTTGAATTCGGTTGTTACCAAAACGGAAGGCTATGTCGGTAACTACATCGCTACAATAGTCAAAGACGATGTAGAGACAAAAATAAAATGCGGGATAATCGTTGTGGCCCTCGGCGCCAGGGTTTTGATTCCCGAAGGTTTACACGGCTACAACGGCAAAGACGTTATCACTCATCTGGAACTCGAGTCTCTACTCAAGAACGGGCCGATTGATACCAGGAACATCGTCATGATCCAGTGCGTGGGATCTCGATGTCCCGAAAGGACTTACTGCTCCAGAATATGCTGTATGACAGCTGTCAAAAATGCCCTCTTGATAAAGGAAGCTAGCCCCGAGGCCAAAATAACCATACTTTACAGAGACATGCAGATGTATGGTGTCGAGCTTGAGGAGATGTTCCGAAGAGCTAAACAGCTCGGCGTTCGTTTTGTTACATATGAACCAGATCGGCCACCAGAAGTTAAGGAAGGATCTGTATCAGTATATCATGTTCGTATGGGAAAAGATGTTGTCATACCAAAGGACCTGGTTGTCCTATCCACTCCATTGATAGCTCAGGAAGACGCTCCCGAAGTATCGACCATGCTCAAAGTCCCAATTAATGAGAATGGGTTTTTCCTCGAAGGGCATGTAAAGCTAAAACCGCTGGATTTTGCTACGGATGGAGTCTATCTGTGTGGCAATGCAAGATTTCCTTCAACAATACGTGAAGCTATTGCGCAAGGACTTGGAGCAGCTTCTCGGGCCGCCGGAGTACTTTCAAAGGATGCTCTGTTCACCAGTGGAATCGTCGCCGATATTAATGCCGACACCTGTTGTGGTTGTTTAGGATGCGTAGAAGTCTGCCCGTATGGAGCTATTAATTTCTTCCCGGATAGGGGAGTCTGTCAAGTAAACAAGGTATTATGCAAGGGATGCGGTGGATGCGCAGCCACTTGCCCGTCAAGCAGCGCTAGACTCGACGGTTTTTCTAATGAGCAAATATATGCTCAAATTGAGAATGCGTTAGCTGTGTAGAATTTTTTCGTCACTGTTTCCTGAAATGTCGGAATAGATATTCAGTTGGTTATTTGAGGAAATATTATGGCAGCAGATCAATTTGAACCCAGAATTATAGGATTTCTCTGCAATTGGTGCGCTTACGCAGGCGCAGACCTTGCCGGTGTGAGCCGTTTGCAATACCCTCCGAACATGAGAACTATTCGCACCCTGTGCTCAGCTACCGTAGGCCCCCATCAAATACTAAAAGCATTTCAAAAAGGGGCTGACGGCGTTTTTGTGGGTGGCTGACACATCGGTGATTGTCATTACCTGTATGGTAATTATATGACGGTCAAAAGAATCGCTTTTTTGCAGAAACTTTTGGAATTTTCTGGCATTGACCCCCAGAGATTATTACTCAAATGGGTTTCTTCTGCTGAAGGTCCCAGGTTTGCCCAGGTCGTTACCGATTTCGTCGAGAAAATTCGCAAACTCGGACCATCTCCATTGTCTGTTAGGAAGACTGAGAAGAATGAAAAAATCGCGTAAAAAAAGTAGTTCGGCGGGACAATCATCAGCGGGCAATACAATGATCGATATAGTCAAAGAACAAGTAAGAACATTGATGGATAGCGGTCAAATATCTGCTTTCCTCGGATTAAAGGAAAAACAGGGAAGCGTGTTTCCATTTTTATACAAATCAGTCCAGGATCTTGACGAAGGATTCAGTCTCGGTGATTTGGAAAAACCCGGACAAGCTCGCTATCCCATCGCCAAGCTACTGATGAGGATTGTGAAAAGTGATGCTGAAGCTTCCTACGGAGCTCTTTTCAGAGGATGCGATGAAAGAGCCTGGAACGAATTGTTGAGATGGAATCAGGTTAACTCCCCTGAGAGAGTATTCAAGGTGGGTATAGCCTGCCCTGCTGAATTGGCTCAGAAGCACGAATGCAGGAAACCATTTCCTGATGAATTTGTGGCTGGCGAAAAAGTTGATCCCGTGGAAAATGTCAGTGTTCAGGAAGTGATGGGAAAAGACCTTGGCGCCAGGCTTGAATATTGGATGGGCGAATTTGATCGTTGCATCAAATGTTATGGTTGCAGAAATGTCTGTCCCGTGTGTTTCTGCAATGTATGCACACTTGAACAGGACTCACTTATAAAAACCGGAGACATCCCTCCGGAAAATCCAATGTTCCATTTGACCAGAGCCGTACACATGGCTGGAAGATGTATTGACTGTAACCTGTGTACTGAGGCCTGCCCTTCTGACATTCCTCTGAGGATACTATATAAGAGGGTAGCCGAAATAATATCGGACGAATTCGGATACGTGACTGGAGAGATAGCGGCTGGCAAATCTCCGCTGAACATATTGGGTTCTGATCCGGGGCACACTGCGGCAAATGACTGACCCTTTCGGGCTGGCGTCTCAAAATCTTTGGATCCTGCTCTTGGTTAATTCTGATTATCGGGGAAAGACGCAATGTTAAATCCAGATCAAGTTGTCCTCGTAGTAGTGGATCTTCAGGAAAAGCTCTCTAAGGCAATGTATTGTCTTGATTCCTTGTTGTCGGCGTCCGAGAAAATCATCAAAGGTTCTAATATCTTATCAATTCCGATTATTTGGACAGAACAAAACCCAAAAGGATTGGGATCCACTCTTGAGCCTTTCGCTAATCTCATGAACCCAGATTTGAGAGTGCCTAAATTGAGCTTCTCCTGTTGCGGTGAACCCAATTTTGCAAATCTCTTGGCATCTCAAGATCGTCGCCAAATTCTCCTGATGGGTATCGAGTCCCATGTATGCGTTTATCAAACAGGAATCGATCTTATAGACCTGGGCTATGAGGTTCAGGTAGTAACCGATGCGGTTTCGTCGAGGACTCAGGAAAATAGAATTCTCGGAATTGAGAGACTGAAGAGTTCAGGAGCTAAAGTCACCAGTTCCGAGATGGCCCTTTTTGAAATGTTAAAAATAGCTGAGGGACCAAAATTCAAAGATGTGCTGAAGGTCGTGAAGTAAAACTCTCGTTCACACATTTGGCATTACTGATAACATATAATTTTAATTACCACCCCTCGTCGTTAACCTCATTCAATCCATTATTCCCCAATAATTAATCCTCTATATTACAATGAGCTTGTCAAGGCTTTTCTGATAGGGCTCCGATGACTACTGTCGGAACAGCGAAGAGAACTCCCTAATTTTTAGGGATGACAAATCATGCCTCAAGGTGATATAATAGTTATATCTTTAGTATATAACGAGGTATGACGTTATGAATCAGTTTACCACCCTAATCATCGTAACTTGTGCAACTTTTGCAGCATGCCTTGGAATTTCAGCAGCCACAATAGCCCTCGTCGTGTCCTATTTACTTGCATGTTAAGTTATAATCGCATGTACCTGTATATACGGGCACATGCTTTTTGCAACAGGGCCAAAAGCAAACATGAAAGTTACTTCATTTCTGGGGGGCTATCACAATTTTTTTACCCACCGTCTGACCGTATTTAGATGGATCGTACATCAACGATAATCTTGAACCTCTCATCCAGAATTCTCCCACTGTAACGGCACGAGCCAAATAGGAAAATCTGTAAACACCACCGTACAGTCGGTTTTTAAAAACTCTGACACCCTCATCATGGAATTCAACATGACTAGGGATTAGTAGCGAGCTGTAATATGAATCCTGATCCTCCGGGAACGGCGCCTCAGTTTCAGAATCCGTACCTTCTGTAGCTATCCTGGTGTTGATAGGATAAAGGCCTGCTGGAACAAAATCCTCAAGGGCCACATATTCAAAAACTGTCGTTTGCGTTGGATTTTTTCTCTTTGACAGATCTATTTCCAAGGTAACCTTGATCACATCTCCTAATCTGATTTCAGGGCTGCCATTCATATTTTCGATTTTCTTGTTGAGTTCAATGATTGATTCCTGATTCGCGTTTTTTTCATCTCTTCCCGGATATGAGAGGGTCAAAGTGTAGTTTACCAACTGCCCTGTGCTGGATTTCAAGGAAATTGAGTCATTTTTTAATAGAGAAAGCGCCGGGAGAACAAGATGACTTCCAACATCTCCTATTTTTGCAGCTTTGCTTTCACCAGTCCCATAGTTAATTGTAATTTCAGTTGGACTGAATTGTTTTTTTGGCTTTGTCTGATAGTATTTACTCAAGGCTAACAGGCACCACCCTGAATCTACCGTAGAATTCCATCTGCCATCCGGTTTCAGTCCCTTCAACAACCTTCCTGCAAGATTATCAGCAAGCTGGGAACCTCCTTCGATGGCAAGACTAGCCATTAGAAGAGCCGCCTGTTTCCGCCACATTGAATCCATTGTGCCAGAGTGCATGGACTGATCTGAGACTTTGAACGATTTGATTTCAGATTCCAGTTTCTTGTTGGGTAGATAATTAATTTTCTTGGCCGTCAACAACAGCAGAGCTTTTGTTTCATCATCCGCTGAAGCATATTTCTTGAAAAACGGTTCAAGATCCTGAACAGAAAGAAAATTCCCCTCCGCTAGAGTAAGAAATGCCCAACCCATTATCCAAGGCTGCTCAACTTCATCAGGTTTTCTTTGAGTATTGAAAATGGACTCCTTGAGATATTTTAATGCTTTCTGAACACTTTGGTTTGGAACGTTATATCCCACCTGTCTGGAAGTCTCTAAAGCATACGTTGCATAGACTGTTCCCCAAAAAGAAGCATAGTTCTGTCTGGGCCAGTAAGAAAAAGCCCCCGAACTTAGCTGCATGGAGAGGATTCTCTCCAGTCCTGATTTAATAAATTTGTCAAGATTTCCTCCTCGAATACCAGGCATAACACCATCGGCAATTAGCGATTTCATTGCTACCAATGGAATTACAGCCGAGCTTGTTTGTTCGACGCAACCGAATGGATAGGTCATAAGATAATTTAGACTCGGGGAGATTCTGGCCCAATCTGTTAAACTAAGATCCAAAGAAGCAATTAAGGTTCTTTCGCTTACTTCACTTGGACTCATGGCCTTCACATAATCAGGAAACCACACTTTTATGTCAGTCTTGGAGGTAAATGCTCCCGAATGTGCAACATTAATTGGAGGATATTTTGAACTAATTGGAATTGTTTTTAATACATGATCTTCAAAGGTTCCCGCTGTGGTTTCCATGCGACCGGAAAAGGTCATTTTGGCTTCATTAGGACTGGAATTT